>CAYWYT010000599.1:0-1477 GCA_964462665.1 uncultured Woeseiaceae bacterium
TCAAACATGCGGTCATCGACAAGGACGGCGTGCTAAGCCGTATGTTGTCAATCATGAGCATCGTGATTTTTGCAGGTGTGATCGCTGTGGGAATCGGCGTGCTCGCACAAGCCGGCAAGCGCGGCGCTGGCACGAGTCAGGAAACCGCGCCCATTGCGGCGTCTGTTGTAGAAGAAATCTCTGTCACCGAATCGGACCTGCCGCTATGGCAGATCAACTACGAGAATAGCTATATCCATTTTAGCGGCGATCAGGCGGGCGCCCTATTTGATGGCGAATGGTTAGCGTGGACCGCTGAGCTGCAATTTTCGACCGCGCCGACAGCAAGTGGTGCATTCAACGTCACCGTTAACACTGCTGAGGTCAACACCAACGACAAGGATCGCGACGACGTACTGTCTGATCCGGAGTGGTTCGATGCGCGTGCGTTTCCCGCCGCTTACTACCAGGCATATTCGTTCACGACAAACGACGACGGCTCCTATGCCGCACAGGGTCAGTTAATCGTAAAAGGCGTGGCGGCGCCTGTCGTTCTGAATTTTACCGTCGAACAACAGAGTGAAAGCAGAACCCTCATCGGTCACGCCGAATTCCTGCGACTCGATCTCGGTATCGGCGTCGGCGAATGGGAAGACACCAGCTGGGTTGAGAATGAAGTACGCGTTGACGTTCGCGTCGAGGCGACGCTGGCTGACTAGTACGCCTCGAGGCCTATCTCGACAATCTCATCGTAAAAGCCCATTACTTCGAGCGTAATTGTTATCGGTGTATCCGAGATATTCAGCCAAAACCAACCGTGCTGTCCGTCGTAAGCTGCCACGATAGAACCCGCGCTGCTGCTGCCCTCACCTTCGGCATAGCGTGTGAAAAACTCTTCGCCGAACGCTTCGTCATGAGCATGAAAGTCGTAATATGCTTCGCCGTCGGTGCTCCAGCGAAACGACAGTGAATCCCCTTGCTGCATCAACGCTTTGTATTCAACGGTCGCATCCAGATCCAGGGGGATCTCCAGTATTTCAGTTTTCAAGCCGCGGTCACGCGCGATGAAGTTTTCTCCGTTGGCAGCGGGTAACACTTGCCCGTACTCGTCCCTCTCGATAGAAATTGAATCGGGACTCAGGAAGCGAAGCGTAGGCGCACCACCGCTGTCGACAGCATTCGCAGACGCGCTCCCTGTGGGAGCGGCTTCAGCCGCGACTGACTCCGGCTCAGCCTTGTTAACAAGACTGGTACCTATCAAAGTGCCAAGTCCGAGTGCGGCAATGGTGACCAAAACGATTGTCGATTTTCCCATTTCTGTATTCCTAAGATTGTAAATAAAGTCCGATTTGATAGGCCATCAGTGCGAAACCAGCGACGATCAAGCCGATGTTTACGGCAGTGCCAATGTCCGATTTTTCGCTACGCGGTGGCAGCAGCCGTAAGACTAATACGATTCCAACAAGAGCAACTAGTTGCCCAAGCTCAACACCTAGAT
>CAYWYT010000600.1:0-1476 GCA_964462665.1 uncultured Woeseiaceae bacterium
TTTTTAACAAAATATCCTTCAATAGGTGAGTTATTCGGTGAGCAATAGATTGTGTGGAAGTGTAATGTTCAGATACACAGCAAATTTAGACATTGGTTCTGATTCCGCCTTTTAAGTAAGCTGTCCTATCTAATCCGAAAAGATTTTAAAGCCCACCGGCGAGGCAGGTTTGAAAGTTTCGAGCCCGCCTACCGCGAGGCAGGTTTAAAGATTTCGGGCTTTATAACTGACCTTACCTGGATTATCTTTCTTAAATTAAAAGCAGCCTACATTCTATGAAAAATGTAGGCTGCTTTTCTACTGAAACTTTTTTAATGATTTATATTTTTAATCGTATTCCAAAACCTTTATAGTAGGCAGGGTTCATTGGCTCAGAAAAGTGTTCTTCTAAATTTAAATTCTGTAACCTTTTAAATTTTGAATTTATAGGCGATAAGTATGTATAATCAGATTCTTGAGATGTTAAATAATTCGTTGTTTTATAAGCATCAGTTGTGGTGAAATAGATTGTCGTAATACCATAGGTTTTACTTCCTTCATGAGACAAGAAAAGCTTTGCACAATGCTCGTGATCTTTGCTTTTTGAATTCATAGGAAATGTATAGTCCAAACATCTGCGCGATGGATTTTCGCAAAAATTATTCTCTAAGGACATTTCATTTATAATTAACTTTCCATTTGTTGCGGAAGTTGTATTAAAGTTTGGGCTAAACATTTTTTCTGTTGAGTCTTCCCCAAGAATGTTTAAAAAATCAACAGAACCAGCGAAGCCTTTTCCATAAGTAAGGAAAACTATTATCAATATGTAGATCTTGTTTTTCATAATTTCTTCTTTTTAGTTACAAGTGATTATTAATTCGTTACTGTAAAGATACAATACATCAAACATATATTTTTATTTATATTTTTAATGGTATCCATAAAAATAATTTATGCATTATGTCAATTACAGATTCTTTTTGAATTTAGTCACTCACTTAGGCCCACCGATAGAAGGGAGGTAATCCTGATCAATGATTTAATGTAACAATGAATGAATTATTATTGAAGCTTCTTTGAATCAACACCACTTCAGGATCAACGACTATAGGGAAAAATTCTACAACCATTATGATCCCTTTTTACGGGAAATTAATCACTGGTAATTGTAACAATTTTAGTTTTTTTTTGTGAGCTAACGCAATTCAATGGAACTTATTATGTTATGGTTGAATAGTACTGATTACCCCATTTCATATAATCAAAAACTAATAATCCACGAGAATCTTTCCTTTATGATAAGCTCTTTTCCCTTATTCAGAAAATCTATATACGCCAATGCCGCAGGAGACAATTTTTTCGATTTTAACCAGATCAAATTCCAGGAGGTACTTACCGGTAACCCATTAACAGGAATGATTTGTAAATCCTTATTTTTAAGCTCATTTCTGATACCTATAATCGGCATAATAGAGCATCCTAATCCTGAAAGAACTG
>CAYWYT010000601.1:0-1473 GCA_964462665.1 uncultured Woeseiaceae bacterium
GATGCGTCGCGAATTAAAAACACTAGATAAAAATACTTGATAAGAGAGATTGATATGAAAATTGATACCGATTTTGCAATGACCATCAATGGCCAGAGCGTTACCACTGAAAATACTCTGCCGGTTTATAACCCTGCGACCAAAAGCGAATTTGCCCAGGTTCCCAACGCCTCGAAGGCGCAGCTGGATGAAGCTGTTAGTGCGGCACGTCAGGCGCAGCGCTCCTGGAAAATGACATCGCTTGAGGAGCGCCAGGCGGCGCTGGAGCGTTTTGCGGATCTGCTTGAGGAGAATGCGGAGGGCATGATGGCCCTGCTCACCCGCGAGCAGGGCAAGCCTCGGGCAGGCGCTGAGTGGGAGGTGTTTGGCTCGGTGATCTGGTTGCGGGCCGCCGCCACCCAGAGGCTGCCGGATGAAATAGTGGAAGAGACTGATGAGCGGCGCGTTGTGACCCGATTTACCCCAGTAGGTGTGGTCGGTGCTATTGTTCCCTGGAACTTTCCCATTCTACTGGCGATTTGGAAGATCGCCCCTGCGCTCATGGCCGGGTGCACCGTAGTCCTGAAGCCGTCTCCCTATACACCGTTATGTGATCTGAAAATGGTTGAGTTGGCACAGCAGGCGTTTCCAGCGGGTGTGTTGAGTGCGGTCAGTGGTGGTGATGATCTGGGCAAGTGGATCACAGCGCACCCTGATATCAATAAGGTGGCATTTACCGGATCGACGGAGACAGGTAGACATGTGATGCGCTCAGCAGCCGATACCATTAAGCGTGTGACGCTTGAACTGGGAGGTAATGATCCTGCCATCGTGTTGCCTGATGTCGATGCCAAGGCGATTGCCCCCGAATTGTTCTGGGCCGCTTTTCAAAACAACGCCCAATTCTGTAACGTCACCAAGCGCCTGTATGTTCACGAGGACGTCTATGATGAGGTGCGCGATGCCCTGGTCGAGTTTATCAACGCCAACATCAAGGTCGGCGACGGGACCAAAGCGGATACGGACCTTGGCCCAATTCAAAACTCCATGCAGTACGGCAAGGTGAAGGACTACTTCGCGGACTGCCATGCCAATGGCTATAAGTTTGCCCTTGGCGGCGAAATCGACGAGAGCGCGGCGGGGTGGTTTGTGCCGGTATCCCTGGTTGATAACCCGCCGGAAGATTCCCGAATTGTGCGCGAAGAGCCTTTTGGCCCGATCCTGCCTCTGCTGAAGTGGTCTGACGAGGACGACGTGATCGCCAGAGCTAATGACACCATCTACGGGCTGGGCGCCTCGGTATGGGGTAAAGACCTCGAGGCGGTTGAGCGTATAGGCAGCCAGTTGGAAGCGGGCACCGTGTGGTTGAACGAAGTGCACCAGTACTCACCCTTCCAGGCTTTTGGTGGCCATAAGCAATCCGGCTTGGGGTGTGAGAACTCCCTGCACGGCTTGATGGAGTACACTAATTGGCAGACTACAACGCTCAACAAA
>CAYWYT010000602.1:0-1472 GCA_964462665.1 uncultured Woeseiaceae bacterium
GGGTTGAGCAGAATCTCGGGGCGTTCGAGCATGTTGCCGGGCAGTTTTTGGCCATAGCGCCGCTCGAGGATGTAGCGGAACTCGTCGCCGATCTTGCGCCCGCTGAGGTAGAGGTTCGGCAGCTGCGCCGGGCGGCCGCTGAAGAGACCGGTGGTGGGCGCGAGGCCGAGGTCGGAGAACAGGTCGAACTCTGGCAGGAAGCGCGTCGCGATCACGTGGACGCGGGTCAGCGGGTCGGCATTGGCGACCTCGATCCGGAGCTTCTTCTTGTCGGTCCTGGCGGCGGCGAGGTGGGCCGGCGGACGCTTGTCGAGTTCGAGCGAGCGGGCCGCGTTGAAGACATGCCCGGCGGACGTTTCACCCTTGGCAACCCGGATCGTGAGCGCCTCGTGGCTCGCCTTGAGGAAGAGTCGGTAGTCGCCGGCGGGGAGCTTGGCGGCGGTGAGAAACCCGTTCCGGAGTTTGAGGCTCCCGAAGACATCGGTGATGTGCCCGCCACTCGAGATGGCGAACATCGCGACCTGTGAGCGCTCGAGCGCGCCGAAAAACGGGATGCTGACCGGCTCTCCGGCCGCGGCGTGGATCACGCCTGCCTGGGTGCGGCGGGCTTCCGACATCCGCCACGAGCGTTGGTGGTTGTCGGGGGCCTGGGCCGTGATGCTCGCGATGCCCTCGAGGGCACCGAGTTCGAGTCCGCCCGCCGCGTCGGTCTTGAGGGTCACACTGCGGGTGTTCTTGAAGCCGGTCCGCCGGAAGGTGACATTGATGTTGCGGCCGGCGCGGGCCTCGCCGGTGCGGCCCAGCAACTCGACCACGTATCCGCCGTCGATGCGGCTGAGGTAGAGGTCCTCGACCTGTTCGGTGCGGAGCTGGCCGTTGATCTGAATTTGCCCGGCATCCGAGACTTCGATTTCACGGTTGCTTTGGCTGGCAACGATCACCTTGGCGACCAGCCGGGCCTGCAGCGAAGCGAGCCGGTCGGGGACCCGGAACTCGTGGGTCGCCTCGCGGTCCGAGGCAATCTTGAAGTCCGGTATCGTGGTGGTGCTCGAAATCCCGTCGAGATCGGTGGAGGTGAGCACGAGTCGCACCTCGCGCAGGCGCTTGAGCGAGATCGGCTGGCCGGCGACCGTGAGCGTCGGGCGCAGCACGATGGTGGCGAGCGCCCCCGGGCGGAGGGCCTCGCGCGGGACGTGGATGCCCGCATGCAGTTGGTATTGCTCGGCCGGGTGTTGGATTTGCGCGAGCGAGGCAAAGCCGTCGGCATCCTCGATGACGAGCTTGCGCCCGCCCGGGTTGTTCGTGAATGGGAGCAGGGCCCGGCCCTTCGCGTCGCAGGCAAAGCGGCGCTCACCGAGCCAGACGGCCGCGTCCTTGACCGGCTGATGAGCCGCGTCGAGCACCTGGATGGCGGATCCGGCCGCGAGGGTGGTGGCGAAGGCCTCGAGTTTCCCCTTGCGGATCACGGCGCG
>CAYWYT010000603.1:0-1469 GCA_964462665.1 uncultured Woeseiaceae bacterium
GAGTTATGATCGAAAGTGGTGTTTGAGAAAGCAATGAAAAAATAAATGACGTATCCTGTTGGAAACAGTTCACCACAAACATATTCCAACAAAAAAAGAGGATACGTCATGAATAAGAATAAAATCATTGCACTAAAAAAGCCAGGAGAGATTTCAGAAGATCCATTGACTGAGTTGTTGCGTAGTGGAGCAAGGAAGCTGATAGCAGATGCTGTTGAGGTTGAATTACAACAACTCCTCAATGACTATGCCATGCTTAGAAATGAGCAGGGCCATCAGCAGATCGTTCGCAATGGATATTTACCGGAACGAGAAATCCAAACAGGAATTGGACCGGTAAAAGTAAGAGTTCCAAAGATACGCGATAAGAGTGGCCAGGGGATCAAGTTCAACTCGACGCTTTTACCTCCCTATCTGAGGAAAACCAAGAGTGTTGAAGAGGTATTGCCATGGCTCTATCTCAAAGGGATTTCAACCGGAGATTTTCATGAGGCACTGCAGGCTCTTCTTGGAGATGAAGCCAAGGGATTGTCTGCCTCAACAATCTGCCGTTGTAAACGGATATGGGAAGAAGAACACGAAACCTGGAGCCGCCGCAGCCTTGCCAATAAGCGCTATGTTTATATCTGGGCAGACGGTGTGTATTTCAACATCAGAAGCGATGATGCCAGGCAATGTATCCTTGTCATTATTGGAGTTACAGAACATGGCAGGAAAGAGTTTGTTGCCATTGAAGATGGGTATCGGGAATCAGACCAGAGCTGGTCGGAATTGCTGCTGCGTATAAAGGCGCAGGGTCTCAAACATTCTCCCAGGCTTGCGGTCGGCGACGGTGCTCTTGGTTTCTGGAAAGCGTTGAGCAAAGTATTCCCAGAAACAGTGCATCAACGGTGCTGGGTGCATAAGACGGCCAATGTGCTGAATAAGCTTCCCAAAATGGTCCAGCCCAAGGTCAAACAGGCATTACATGAGATCTGGATGGCACCAACCAAGGAGGATGCCTACAAAGCCTTTGGAGTCGCAGTCTCAACATACTCAGATAAATATCCAAAGGCAATGGGGTGTCTGGAAAAAGATAAAGATGAGATGCTGGCTTTTTATGATTTCCCAGCCGCCCATTGGCAACATATACGAACCTCAAACCCCATTGAATCGACTTTTGCCACGGTACGTCTGAGGACGGCAAAGACTAGAGGCTGTGTTGCCAGGCATACGATCTTATCCATGGTCTACAAACTTGGCCAGAGTGCTCAAAAAAGATGGCGGAGGCTGAGAGGATTCAAGTTGCTGGCGGAGGTAATAAGAGGAGCTCAATTCAAAGATGGGGAGCGAATTGAATCTTTAGAAAAAGGTGAATTCGACAGGGCTGTCGTTTGAGCATGATTTTCTTAAACACCAGACTTGACTATAACTCGAGTCCGAAGCCAGATGAATCAAGGATGCAGGCTCTGTATTGAGCCCCGAAAAAT
>CAYWYT010000604.1:0-1468 GCA_964462665.1 uncultured Woeseiaceae bacterium
TCGTAGTACCGTTCATGGCGCTGGGTTACGTTCTCATGGCGCTCTTGATTATCATCATGAACATTACCGAGATGCCGCGCATCATCGCGCTGATTTTCACAGATGCCTGGACGCCAATGGCCGGTTTGGGAGCTGCAATTGGTTGGGGCGTCATGCGCGGCGTATATTCGAATGAGGCTGGTCAAGGATCCGGACCGCACGCCGCAGCGGCAGCAGAAGTGCAGCACCCGGCGCAGCAGGGTTTGGTGCAGGCATTTTCAGTCTATATAGATACGTTATTCATTTGCTCCGCTACCGCGTTTATGATTTTACTTTCCGGCTCTTACTACGTCGAGGGAATCGACGCTGCCATTAGCGGCGGCACGCTCGCGACGGATGTCGTTATTAACAGCCCCGCATTTACGCAATCTGCCGTCCAATCGGCTGTGGGTGGATTCGGCAAGGTATTCGTCGCAATAGCATTGTTCTTCTTTGCGTTTACTACGTTGCTCGCCTACTACTACATCGCGGAGACAAACGTTGCGTTCATTCGCCGCTCATTCAAGTTTCCCGGTGAATTGACGCTGATAAAGCTGATGCTGTTAGGTGCAGTATTTTTCGGCACAGTTCGTGAAGCGAATCTCGCTTGGGACCTGGGCAATATCGGCGTCGGCGTCATGGCGTGGCTTAATATCGTTGGTATCTTGATTCTGTTCTTTATGGCCAAACCGGCCGTTAAAGCGCTGCGTGATTACGAACGACAGCGCAAAGCCGGCGTCACAGAATATACCTTTGATCCCGAGGCGCTCGGCATCAAAAATGCTGACTTCTGGAAGAAGTAGTTAGTTCGGGTAGTTTAGCGCTCGCTTGTCAACGGCGAGAGCTGCTTCGTGAACCGCTTCTGCAAGACTCGGGTGTGCGTGAATGGTGCGTTGCAGATCTTCTGTGCTCGCTGAGAACTCCATTGCAAGAACCGCTTCGGATATTAATTCGCCGGCCATCGGCCCAATAATATGAATGCCGAGAATCTCATCATCGTCCACAGCAGAGATCACTTTGACAAAGCCACTGGTCTGTTCCATCGCCTTGGCGCGACCACTTGCTGCAAACGGAAATGAGCCTGTTTTGTACTCTCGACCGCTGGCTTTGGCCTGTTCTTCGGTTTTACCGACCCATGCAATTTCCGGTGCGGTGTAGATAACTGAAGGTATAACGTCGTAATTCACTTCCGAGGTCTCGCCAGCGATCAGATCGGCAGCCATAACGCCCTCTTCTGAACCTTTGTGCGCGAGCATCGGGCCACGCACACAATCACCGATTGCAAAAACACCCTTAACGCGCGTGCGACATTCTTCGTCGACTTCGATAAAGCCACGTTCGTCCAGTTGAATACCTGCATCTTCGGCGAGAAGGCCATCTGTGAAAGGTCGCCTCCCAACAGCGACCACAAGCTTGTCGACCGTCAATGTCTGAGCACCATCTTTGTCGT
>CAYWYT010000605.1:0-1464 GCA_964462665.1 uncultured Woeseiaceae bacterium
AATCCAGGCCCCTGCCCCTCAGCTTTGAGGCATGTTTCCCGGAGAGCACACTATGTACTGGCTGCCTGGGGATCAGGCTAAAACCGGAGACAAGGTGTTCCAGTTTTGCCAGATCGGATAAACCGACCGTTATCTCAGAGGGAATGGACATGGATATGCCTATTTAAATTACAGCCACTACCTTCAACAACTCATCAATCACCTGATCGGGACCCACACGCTCTGCATTTGCTTCATAACTGAGAATCAAGCGGTGGCGGAGTACTTCATGGACCACGCTGCGTATATCATCCGGCTCCACATAGTTGCGCCCCTGGAGCCAGGCCATAACCCGAGCACATTTCTCAAGGGCAATAGTTCCTCTGGGGCTGGCTCCAAATTCGATCCACTTATCCAGCGATTCACTGTGTTTTTCCGGGTAGCGGGTGGCTGAAGCAAGGTCTACAATGTATTGTTCTGCTGCTTCCGAAACTTCAACTTCATTTATCTCATCCCTGGCCTTAAACACCACCTCCTGGGAGATGGGTTTATAAGCTGCAAATTTTCCTTTGCTCTCTTCACGCACAAGACGAAGTATAAGCTTCTCAGCCTCATCATCGGGATAATCAATGACCACCTTCATTAAAAACCGGTCCATCTGTGCCTCCGGCAATGGATAGGTCCCTTCCTGTTCCACAGGGTTTTGGGTAGCCATGACCATAAACAATTTCTCCATGGGATAGGTTTTACCAGCCACAGTGACCTGCCTCTCCTCCATGGCCTCCAGCAAAGCCGCCTGAACCTTGGCCGGTGCCCGGTTGATTTCATCGGCCAGCACCAGGTTGGCAAAAATAGGGCCCTGGCTAAAAACAAAGGGGTCCTTAAGTTCGGGTTGATAGATCTCAGTCCCGGTAATGTCAGAAGGCAAAAGGTCGGGAGTAAACTGGATTCTTGAAAGGGAAGCGTCCAGCTCTTTGGACAAGCTTTTGATGGCACGGGTCTTCGCCAGTCCGGGCAAGCCTTCAAGCAATAAGTTCCCATCGGCCAGAAATACCACCAGAATCTTTTCCACCACCTTTTCCTGTCCGATGATGGATTGATTGATGCGTTCTCCCAGCTCTTTGATTTGATCAATGGTTTTCATAGCAATTACTGGGCACCCGGATGGGCAGTCAGAGACTGAACCACCTTATCAATTCCAAGTGAAGATCCTGTGACTGGAGGAAAATCTTTAAATGTAGCCAGGAACTCTGCCGCAATGGTCTGCGCTGGTACAAATGTCCACATCTGGTCGGCAAACCACCTGATATAGAGTGCAGACTCGTGAGAAACCTCATAAGGATCGGCCCTCAGATTAAAGAGGATGGGCCATGAAGGCGATTTCCTGTAAGCCTCATTAATGGCTCCTTCCATTAAGGTAAAATGAAGTTTCCAGTCGTTATAACGGATGGCATTCAGATTGCCTCCTGCATCAAAGTAGAAGAT
>CAYWYT010000606.1:0-1459 GCA_964462665.1 uncultured Woeseiaceae bacterium
CGTTACAGACTTCCTGGCCAACGCCATCAAACCACTCGGACACCGACTCCAAAAAATATCCGTACGACGCTGCGCCGACTATTCCTATGCTCAATGCGACAGCTACCCAACGATTGCTAATATGCAAAAACCGTCCACTGGCCAACAGCACGCTTAACAGCAACGCCGCCTCCAGTACCTCGCGAAGTACAATCACGACGCTGTTAAGGAGCATCGCTTTCTGCCATGACCACGATAGTCCCAAGTGCCGTCTGCGGATTAAACTCGCCGAAGAATCGATACTCACCGGGTGCCAGTGGTCCTATGAAAACGATAGCTTTGCGACCACCTAGAATGATTTTCTCCCGGTTTAGCTCATAACTCTCAAACTCCTCAGGCGTTGGATCCCTGTTGTAAATAATCAGTTTGATCTTCGTGTTGGCTGGAATGGTCAATACATTAGGATGAAATAGATGATTGCGTATCTCGATCTCGAATTCGGGCGTCGCTGCGGTCGACATGCTGGACAACAACAACATGCTCGCCAGGCAAAGACTGCGATACCGCATAGTTGCAGGCCGTTTCATTCCATATTCCCTCCGAGTCCGAATGTGGCGCGAAAATCCACCGGGAAGAACACACTCACGCTTAGCCCTGGCCCATCATCATTGTTATGCAGGCTGATATTTGCGTGATGCAGGCTCGCTATATGCTTCACGATGGACAGGCCCAAGCCGCAACCTTCGATGGTACTTTCGTGGCGATCACCGCCGACACGACGAAATCGATCGAAGACCTGGTTGATTTCGGTCAGTGGAATACCCGGCCCCGTGTCTTTGACACCCAAGCGGATGCCGAGCTCTTCTTTATCCACGCTGACCGTGATTGATGACCCCTGCGGCGAGTACTTGCTGGCATTCAGTATCAGGTTCGTTAGCAATATTGTCAGTGAATCCTCATCGCCAATAATCGACTGGGAGGTGCCTTCCAGGGAAATCGTTTGATTCTTATGATCGACATCTGCGTACAGTTCTGCGATCACAGACTGGGCAAGAGTCTGTAGGTTAATTTGTTGCATCGACGCCTGGTAGTGCTCGGGCGCGGTGCGATACAGGACCATAATCTGCTCAACAAGGTGACTCAGCCGGCTAACATCGCGATCAAGTTCTTCAAGCTGTTCGTTATTGTCCGGGAATTGTTTTCCCAGATTATGCACATGTACCTTGAGTGCACTGATAGGCGTCCTGAGCTCATGTGCCGCATCGGAAGAGAAGCGACGCTCGCGATTAATCGACTCATCCAGCCTTCGCAGGAGATCGTTAATCGCGTCGACCACCGGTACCAGCTCGACCGGCGGATCGCTCGTTTCCAGCCGAGTTAAATCGTCGGCTCTCTTGGTGCGTAATTCTCCAGCAAGTTTGCCGATAAGCGACAAGCCATTACCGACCAGCAGCCAAACGATTGCTGCGATCAGTGGCAG
>CAYWYT010000607.1:0-1455 GCA_964462665.1 uncultured Woeseiaceae bacterium
ATATAGTATTGCGATGGCAATTAATTTCCATATTAACTGCTTGGTAGGCATATTTAAAACTGAAGTGGGTTTTAGATTGTGCGTTGTTTTTCCTTTCCCTAAAATTAAAACCGCCAGTGGTATATAAATAAAAGCTATGGGTAATCCCATTATAAAAAGACGTGGTAAAAGTTTTGGGTCAAATGTTATATTTGACATGAAATACCAAGCTTCAATTTGTGTTAAAAATGTTACTGCTCCATAATATGCTAAGCCCAAAGACAAGGCCAATTTCCATCCATGCCAACGTGAACTTAGAATTAATCCTATTATGAGAAGCATATTGATTATCCCAAAAAACAAAAATCCGATATTGCCAGCTATCAGCCCTGGCTCCGAAGGGACATCAGGAAGCATCCCTGATATAGCCATGGTCCCACTGATGAATAATACATAAAATAATACTAGTAGTGAAGCGATCCGCACTGTCCAAATCAAGAATTGTTTTGCGTTCATTTTATCTGTTTTATTTATTATGCTAATTGTGAAATTGCTTTTTTACACCACTTTAAAGTAGTTTTGTTTGAATCAATCCCATATTGAAATGCGAGCCTACCATGCAAGGGCATTTTATCTGATTCTTTATTATAAAAAGCTTGAAGTTCTTTAATGTAAATGTTTAGTAAGTCTCGAAATGATGTTAAAAAAATAATTTTCTGTTTTTTATCTACCAGGACCTCCATAAAACCAAATCGAAGTAAAAGTTCAGAAGTTTTTTTTTCAACTTCAATTTTTTCTACTGGTTTCAAAAACCATTTTTTAAGAATTAAAATCCCTTTTGTGGTGATTTTAAAACAAGTTTTGGTGACTTTACTTTGTGCATTCTTTTTAACTAGCTTAAATTTTTGTAACCTTTTAAGAGCTGGGTAGATTGTTCCTGGACTACTGCTATAATTACCTAAAGCAGTTTCCTCAAACAATTTTCGAATCGCATATCCAGATAGTGGCTGGTCTTGAATTAATCCAAGGATTGCATAATCTAATAATGTTGGTTTAATAATTTCGCTATTTTTCATTTATAATACGATTCGTATTACGAATTTAGTATGAATCGTATTAATATCCAAATTTAATGATGTAAATTTTAAAAAGTTACAAATTCTAATTGTTGCCAATGGTATGTATAAAAACTGTAGCGGTATAAAAGCAAATCACTTTTATACCGCTATTAAGTTAGTAAATTCCAAACATTATATATTTAAAACTACAGCCGTTATTGATTTTAAATATTGCTGGCAACAGTTGATTCTATTTGATAAATCGATGTATCGCTGCATTCGCATTGTCCTGATAGGAGGAATTATTCAAATCAGGGAAAATAGTGCTTTGATCTATTACTTGTCCTGTAAGACGCTTAGCTTTACTAGCATAGAAAATACCACTTTTGAAAGAATCATCATTAATTCCATCTACAAA
>CAYWYT010000608.1:0-1454 GCA_964462665.1 uncultured Woeseiaceae bacterium
ACTTTAGAATCTCCCTCTAGCACATCAGTTTGGGCAACTTCAAGCTCGCTTTTTGTTCCCTGCTGGCTTTCTAATTTCTGAACCTCAGCTGCATCCACAATTGCATCAATTTCTTCAGTAGGATCCACACCCATATGCATGACTATTTCTATAGGCTCAGCATTCAGATCATTGACCGTTTTAATATCCAGTTCTCCAATTAAATAACCTTCAAGATAGCCTTTCACCTTGTATGTTGTATTACATGATTGCATAAAGTTAAAGGAGGCATCATTTTCACTTGAAAGAAAAGATTGTAATTTTATGCCATTCTCATCAAACAACATAATTTGTACATTGGGTATCAATTCCTGAGTATCAATATTCTTAACAACACCCGAAATTTCCTGTTGGCACTCAATATAAATTGGAGGAGATGCTGTAAATGCATAAATATCGTCATCACCCTTACCTCCTTCTCTGTTGGATGAAAAATATCCTTTGTGTTTCCCATCGTCAATGATATAGGCAAAATCATCTTTATCGCTATTCACAGGGGCTTCCAAATTTATCGGAGTGGATTGGGTGTTATCAAAAATTTTACTCGCAAAAACATCCAATTCTCCATAGCCGGGGAAACCGTCTGATGAAAAATACAAAACATTGTCTTTACCAATAAATGGAAACATTTCGCGTTCTGCTGTATTGATTTTGGGTCCTAAATTTACAGGTTGACCGTAAGTTCCATCTTCATAGATATCAACAACAAAAATATCTGTTTTACCCAATGATTCCGGTCGGTCAGAAACAAAATAAAGTTTGGTATCATCATGGTTTAACACAGGATGTCCGGTAGAAAATTCCTCTATGTTAAAAGGTAACATTTCAAGGTGGCCCCATTCACCTTTTTCATCGATACTTGCTTTAAATAACTGAATAGTGATAGTGCTTTTTGTTTTAACTTCTTTCTTGTTTTTTCGCCTAACTTTTTTAATTTTCCCATTGGCACTGAAATAAACGGTTTTCATATCCTTGGAAAAAGAAACCATGCCCTCATGGAACTTTGTATTGATATCTCCAGGTAGTTTTTGCTTTTTGATTAGTTGGCCATCATCGGTGACTTCTCCCATGTACAGATCCAAAAAAGGCTGGCTATTGTATTCCTCTCTATTAAAAGTGATTCCTTCCTTTGGTGAGGCAAAAACCACTTTATTATTTCCTAAAAAAGCAGTTCCGAAATCAGAATATGAAGTATTGATTTTGGCATTTTTAATTGTATATACACCCGGCGAATCTTGTGCAAATATTCCGACAGAAATAAATGCCAATAGTAATATTATAAATTTTTTCATCAATCCAATAGTTAAAGAAATCATAGCTGTGTTTTGTCCAGTAATGACTAGTACAAACTAATCACTTCCTATGACTTATAATAGAGTGCTGAGTATTAGTTATCAAGATATTTATTAACGATA
>CAYWYT010000609.1:0-1448 GCA_964462665.1 uncultured Woeseiaceae bacterium
GGAATCGGGATAACGACATCAATATCGTGCTCCGGAAAATCTCGCACGATCTTGCCGGCCAATTGCTCGCCCATGCGCAGGCGCGCTTTGTATACGGACAAGTCATCGATAATCGAATCCGGCCGTGCAAAATAAACGAATTCGAATATGCACGGCGTGTGGCGAACCTCACCGGCAAATTCCCGGTTGTGAAATTCGCCGCTGTTTTCAATGAAGACTGCCTCACCCGGCTGCACATCGCGCATTCTCTCGAACTGCAGAATATCCATCGCGACACTTTCTGACGCCACCATGTAATCGGTTGCTGAACTAGCGTCGGTTACTGAACCCTCTTCGCGTTTGCCCAGCGCCAGCGGGCGAATACCGTTGGGATCACGGAATGCGACCAGACCAATCCCAACGATCAAAGCGACGACCGCATAACCACCGCGACAACGGCGATGCACTGCGTCAACCGCATCGAAAATCTGCTCCGGCGTCGGCTTGCCTTTCGCACGCGTCTGCAACTCATGCGCGAAAACATTGAGCAACACTTCCGAATCGGAGCCGGTGTTGAGGTGGCGTCGATCTTCTTTGATCAGAAGCTCGGCGAGCTCATCGGAATTGGTGAGGTTGCCGTTGTGACCCAATACAATTCCGTACGGCGAGTTGACGTAGAAAGGCTGCGCCTCGGAAACACGCGCGCCACCAGCGGTCGGATAACGGATATGCCCGATGCCGATATTGCCGGTCAGTTCGGCCATGTGGCGTTGTCGGAATACGTCGCGAACAAGACCATTACTCTTGCGCTCGCGCAATCCATCCGCGCCCCAGGTAACAATGCCTGCCGCATCCTGACCACGGTGTTGCATGACGGTCAGCGCATCGTACAAACCCTGGCCGACCGGTCGATTACTAACGATTCCTGCTATGCCACACATTTAGTCGAGCTCAATTGGTAGAGATTTAGTGGGTCCATCCGGCACCAGCATATCGTAGCCTTGCGGCGCCATGACCATGATCCATTCGGCGATCACTTGAAAATGGGGTATCAGCTTGGACTTTTGCCACCAGCTGTCATTGCTAAAGCCGGCGTACTCACCGGCCAGAATCAATATAGCGACAAACAAGACACCGCGCGCAGCGCCGAAGAAGGCACCGACCAAACGATCAATGCCGCTCAGCACGGAGAGGCGCACCAATTTTGAGATACCCCAACCGAGCAGCCCGCCCAACGCCAGAATGAGGGTGAAGACGAGAATGCGCCCGAACCAGGTTTGCAAATCTTTTGAGCTGATCCAACTGTCGGAGATTTGACCGACACTGGAGCCAAACGTGAGTGCCGCCCAGATGGCGAGCAGCAGCGCAGTAATAGAAATAGCTTCTTTGACGAATCCGCGGACGACTCCGATGATTACGGAGATCGCCAGTACGACGGCTATTAGGATGTCAATAATCGGCATCAGAGA
>CAYWYT010000610.1:0-1447 GCA_964462665.1 uncultured Woeseiaceae bacterium
GCCGCTTTGGTCCAAGTCCAGGAATCTCTTCGAGGCGAGAGGTTTTGCGCGCCTTTGCGCGGCGCTGACGATGCCCGGTGATCGCGAAACGATGCGCCTCATCACGGATTTGCTGAATCAACAATAGTGCCGGAGAGTCTGGCGGCAGCATCATTGCCGTCTTGTCCCCAGGCATGAACAATTGCTCAGCGCCGGGTTTACGCGCGCGTCCTTTCGCGACCGCCACAACCCGCAACCAATCCAGCTCGAGCTCTTCAAGGACTTTCATCGCCTCTGAGAGCTGCCCTTTTCCGCCATCAACGAACAACACGTCCGGCATCGGTACCTCGCCCTTTTTGACGCGCGTATAACGCCGGCGTAAGGCTTCGCCCATCGCCGCGTAATCGTCTCCTGCGGATTCAGGCGTCAGATTGAAGCGCCGGTAGTCACTCTTCATAGCACCCGCGGTGTTGAAAACGACGCAGGAAGCGACCGTCGCCTCCCCCGATGTATGGCTCACATCAAAACACTCCAGCCTCTCGACACCGTCCTCTACTCCCAGCACCTCGGAGAGCGCGGCAAACTGTCGCTTGATAGTGGCATTACTCGCGACCTGCAGATTGAGTCCCTGCTGCGCGTTGGTGCGCGCCATTTCCAGCCAGCGCTGCCGGTCGCCGCGGACGCGATTCTTGATCATGACCTTGTGACCGACGCGCACACTCAATTCGCTTTGCAATAACTCGGCGTCTTCTATTTCCGACTCGAGAATTATTTCTGCGGGTACGTCACGGCCCAGGTAGTACTGCGCCACGAAACCGTTGAGAATTTTCGCCTGATCGGTTTCACCGGCAAGACGTGGAAAGTGATCACGACTACCGATAATCGCACCGTTGCGAATAAACAGCACCGTCACGACATGGATCGCGGCATTGGAGGCAAAGCCGAGGATATCCAGATCCTGGTTTGCCGTTCGAGTGACAAGTTGTTTGGCTTCGACCTCCTTGAAGCGTGCGATTTGATCGCGAAATCGCGCCGCCTGCTCGTAGTCCTGATCGGACGCAGCGCTTTCCATTCGTGCAACGAACGAAGCGACCACGTCTTGATTTTTGCCGTCAAGAAAGTCGATTGCAGCATCGACGTCGATCGCATACTGCTCTGGTGAAATGAGATCGACACACGGCCCTGTGCAGCGCTTGATCTGATACTGCAGACAGGGGCGCGATCGATTCTTGAAAAAACTGTCCTGACATTGCCGCACCATGAACAGTTTCTGCAATTCGTTCAGCGTTTGCCGTACCGCACTGGTGCTTGGGTACGGCCCAAAGTAACGTCCTTTGCCTTTACGCGGACCGCGATGAAATTGCAGTCGCGGAAACGTGTGCTTCGTGGAGACATATATGTAGGGATAGCTCTTGTCATCCCGTAGCGTCACATTGAAGCGCGGCTTGTGTTGCTTGATCAGGTTGTA
>CAYWYT010000611.1:0-1439 GCA_964462665.1 uncultured Woeseiaceae bacterium
GCCGCGTACTGTTCATAGCGACCCTGGTGATCGCCGGCGAAATGGTGTTTGGCTTGCCGTTTCATATCGCGCGCTTTTTTCGCCCGACCATGCTCGACGTCTTCGGCTTCACCAATACGCAACTGGGTGACATCTTCGCCATCTATGGAATAACAGCAACGCTTTCGTTTTTCCCGGGCGGCGCTATGGCGGACCGTTTTTCTGCACGCAAGCTGCTGACAACGGCATTGATCGCGACTGCTGCCGGTGGACTCTATATGTCGACTATCCCGGGTGCTGCGCAGATGGCCGTCCTTTACGGCTACTTCGGCGTGACCTCGATATTTCTGCTGTGGGGGGCGCTCATTCGGGCGACTCGCGAGTGGGGCGGCGAAAATGCACAGGGCGTTGCATTCGGTACGCTGGAGGGTGGGCGTGGACTGATCGCCGCGCTGGTGGCCGTAACCGGCGTTGCCTTGCTTGCGATATTCATGCCGGAAGATGCTTCTCTGGCCACGGATGCTGAGCGGCGAGCAGGATTGCGCAGCGTCATACTGCTGTATTCCGCGGTTGCGTTCGGCGCTGGATTGCTGGTGTGGTTCGTAGTGCCCGACTCTGATGCGGAGTCCCTGAGCGCGCGCAACCCGTTTCTTGGCATGCTCGAAGTGCTCAATCGACCGTTGATCTGGGCGCAAGCTGCAGTTGTTATCACAGCCTACAGTTTGTTCAAGGGCACCGACTACTACTCTCTTTATGCGCAGCAAGCATTCGGTGTCGATGAGGTTGATGCAGCACGTTTGGCAGCCTACGGCGCCTACGTCAGAGTGTTCGCGGCTCTTGCCGCGGGCTTCATTGCGGATCGTTTTGGTGCGGCACGGTCAGGCCTGGTTGCATTTGTAGTGCTTGCAGTTACGTTTGTTGCGCTCGGCGCCATTACCCCGGAACTAGCCGGGATGTCTGTCATTATCGTCACGGCCGCTATTACTCTTTGTGCCGTCTTCGCGCTGCGCGCCGTCTACTTCGCGTTGCTCCAGGAAACACGTACGCCGCGGCACATCACGGGAGCTGCGGTCGGCCTGGTGTCTGTTGTAGGATTCACGCCGGATATATTCTTCGCACCCATCGCTGGTCGTATATTGGACGCTGACCCTGGAATAGAAGGCCATATGAATCTATTTGTGCTGTTGGCCGCCATTGCAGCGGCCGGTATCGGGGCCGCGATCTGGCTTATGCGATTGCAGCGAAATAATTCTGAGTAGGCGCCGGTCTCCTTAAGCATACAAACTGTGGTTGTCAGGAAATAGTCATGCGAAGCACCAAATTAATGGATCAGCTACGGCGCAACCGCGTAGCGCTCATCAGCCTTGTCGTTGCAATTATCAGTCTCAGTTACAACACCTGGCGCAATGAGGCGAGTGAAGACAATCGCACGCAAAGACTCGTCTCCATTGAAATTCTGC
>CAYWYT010000612.1:0-1437 GCA_964462665.1 uncultured Woeseiaceae bacterium
TTTTCATAGCAAAATAAATTAATCAAATTTATTTAATATTCGCAGATTTTACTGTTTTAATAATTCTACCTGCAATTTTATAAGGATCACCATTAGAAGCAGGACGTCTGTCTTCTAACCAACCTTTCCATCCTTTTTCTACTGTAATAATTGGTATTCTTATCGACGCTCCTCTATCAGAAACTCCATAAGAAAAATCTGAAACGTGAGCTGTTTCGTGCAATCCAGTTAAGCGCTCGTCATTAAATTCACCATATACGTCCATATGTTCGTCAGTAACAGGTCTAAATGCTTCACATATTTTCTCGTAAGTTTCTTTAGAACCACAAGTTCTTAAAGTCGTGTTAGAGAAGTTAGCGTGCATACCAGAACCATTCCAGTCACCTTTTACCGGTTTTGGATGATATTCTATATAGTAACTATGTTTTTCTGTTAATCTGTCTAATAAGTATCTTGCTATCCAAATTTCGTCTCCAGCTTTTTTAGCGCCTTTAGCAAATAATTGAAATTCCCATTGTCCAGGTGCAACTTCTTGGTTAATTCCTTCAAAGTTAAGTCCAGCAGCAATACATTGGTCTGCATGTTCTTCAACAAGATCCCTACCCCAAGTATAACGCCCTCCAACAGAGCAGTAGTATTTTCCTTGTGGACCAGGGAAACCTCCTCTTGGGAAACCTAATGGTAAATCAGTTTTAGAATCCATCAAGAAGTATTCTTGTTCAAAACCAAACCAGAAATCATCATCATCATCATCAATAGCGGCTCTTGCATTTGATGGATGAGGAGTTCCGTCTGCGCTTAAAACTTCTGCCATTATTAAATATCCATTCTCTCTTGCAGGATCTGGATAAATTGCTACAGGTTTTAATAAACAATCTGAAGCACCTCCTGATGCTTGTTCTGTTGATGACCCATCAAAGGACCATATCGGACAATCTTCTAACTTTCCACTAAAATCATTTTCGACTTTAGTTTTGCTTCTCATGTTTTGAGTTGGTTCGTGTCCATCTAACCATATATACTCTAATTTAAATTTTGCCATAATTTTTTTGCTGATAAATAATTAATAATAGATGCAAATATAATTTTATTTCAATTTAACCCATAAAAATATGGGCTAATTTATTATTTTTTATTAATATGATATTAACACCCCTAAAAAATTTAGGGTTACACATTTTTTATGTAAAATATCATGTACTTATTTCTATATTTGTAAAAAATATTCATAATGACTACACTCCGTTTTTTCGCCATTCAAGAATCCTTAAACAGAAAGCCTACTGTTATTACCGAAACTACACGCAGATCAGAATTATTCGGTTCTAATGTGTTCAACCAGGCAATTATGAGACAATCCTTGACAAAGGAGGCTTTTAACAGTGTACTTAATGCCATTAACAAGGGAAAGAAAATAGACCGAGGTATTGCAGACCA
>CAYWYT010000613.1:0-1437 GCA_964462665.1 uncultured Woeseiaceae bacterium
GGCTGCTCGTGATTAATCGCTGTTAGAACTCGTTCTTTGGGACTCAGTGGCATATAGACCCTCCACGGACAGCTTATGTGCTCAGCGCGTGTGGCCCTATCCGCAGAAATACGCATATATTTGATTTAACAGCCATTCGTGCCAACTCAGGGCACGAGGTTGAGGTTGAAAATGCGGCGTGAGAGCCCATATCTACCAGACACCCTCTTAAAAAAAATCTTTTGGCAAGTATTCAGCGTTGCGATCTGCGACTAGAATCTGCCCATAAGAATAAAAAGGAGATGTTGATATGAACGAGACTTTCGGCTCAGTTCTTAATTTTAACCCAAGTATTGGCGGACAAATCGGTATAGGCATTGCGGCAATCGTTCTGCTTGCCATTTTCCTGGCCAAAGCCTATCGGCGAGTCGTCGAACCCAATGAAGTGCATATAGTCCAGGCGCGACGCGGCACGATCGCCTATGGCAAAAAGTTGGAGGATGGCGAAGAAGGGAAGTCGCCGGGCAATAGTTATTACGAATGGCCGCATTGGTGGCCGGTTATCGGCGTACAGCGAATCATCTTGCCGTTGTCGGTTTTCGATCAAAAACTGACAAACTATGAGGCGTACGACATCGGTAAAGTTCCGTTTGTTGTAGACGTTGTGGCGTTCTTCAGAATCAAAGAACCATCCGTCGCGGCAAAACGTATTCAGGACCTGCACGAGTTGCAACTCCAATTGGAGTCGATACTGCAGGGCGCGGTGAGAACCATTCTGGCCAAGCACGAGATTGAAGACATCATGATGGAGCGTAGTACGTTCGGAAAGATGTTTACCGATGAAGTAAAGGATCAATTGGTCGCCTGGGGCGTCACGAACGTCAAGAATATTGAGTTAATGGACATCCGTGATGGCCAGGACTCGAGAACCGTCTCCAACATCATGGCGAAGAAAGAATCAGTTATCGACAGAGAGTCCCGCGTCGTTGTAGCAGAGAATAAAAAGCTCGCAGAAACGGCGGAGATTGACGCTCGTCAGGTTGTCGATGTTCGGGCCCAGCAGGCTGAAGAGCTGGTTGGTCTTAGAACGGCGCAGAAGGATCAAGCGGTTGGTATTGCGGACGAGCAAGCGCTGCAGGAAATAAAAACGCAGGCGAAAGAAACAGCGGAACGTGATATGGCCGTCGAACTGGTTAAGAATGTGCGCGCAGCAGAGATCGCTCGATCTGTAGAGGTAGTAAAAGCAGACGAGGACAAGCAGGCGATCGTTATTCGTGCCGAAGGCGATCGTCAGCAGGAAATTATTGCTGCGGAGGCGGTCCAACAGAAAACGATCATTATTGCGGAAGGTGATCTGCAAGACTCGCTGAAGAATGCCGAGGGTATCCTCGCAGTCGGTACCTCCACTGCTGAAGCCAAACGACTCGAAGAGATGGCGGTGGTATCTCCGCAGATCGC
>CAYWYT010000614.1:0-1437 GCA_964462665.1 uncultured Woeseiaceae bacterium
GGTTTCTCGGTCTCTGCCGGAAACGTGTTGATCGCGTCGACTCGGCTCTTTATGTCATCGAGCAACTCGCGTGGGTCGTAGCCCGAATCGATCTCGATCGAAACCCGAGTGCTGCCTTCGACAGAACGTGACGTCACTTGGTCGATGCCTTCGAGATCCTGAATCGCTTCTTCGATTCTTACGGCAACGCCAAGTTCTACATCTTCCGGCGTTGCACCGCGCAACGGCACCGATATGGAAACGGTGTCCGGCTCGGAGGAGGGGAAGATCTCCAGGCGCAGACCGTCGCGAAGCGACATTACGCCACCAATAATGATGGCGATCATGAGCAGGTTAGCTGCGACAGAGTTTTTGGCAAACCATGCAATCATTCTGAGTCTCCCGGCTTTTTGCGTTTAGGATTCTCAGCATCTGCTTTGGGGCGTCCACCGCCATTAGGGCGCTGGCCTGCATTAGGGCGCTGCGGTTGTTCACCGACAATCGACACGCGAATCCCTGAGGTCACCTGACCAAGGGCCGTCGTGACCAGAGCGTCGCCCGGTGCAAGTCCTGATGAGACAATTGCTTCGCTGTCATTTTGCCAATCGATTTCTATGTCGCGTCGACGCAGGATGCCGTCTTCCACGATATAAACGTAGGTGCCCTGGTAAATGGTGCTGTTTGGAATTACTAACGCACCGCTAAGTGTTTTGCCCTGAAGTTTCGCAGTGACGTACTGACCGATTTTCAACGGCACGCGATCGTCAATCTGTACCCCGTACGGATCCTCGATCATCGCAATAACATGCAACTGTCGGGCTGTTTCATCAATTGCGCTTTCTGTGCGTACCAGCTCAGCTTCCCAACTCGCGGCGTCGCCAAGTTGCGAAATAATTTCTACTTCGCCGCCAGCGTCGGCGACGGTTTTTTTATAGCGATAAGATTCCGGCAGATCAATGTAGGGCAGGTCTCGATTTCTGAGAGGCAGCCTGATCTCTACGTTATCGGTCGCATAAATCTCGGCAAGTTGTGTATTCGTGCTCACAACCTGACCAACGTCGGCCAGCTTTCGCAGGATACGCCCAGCGAACGGCGCGACGATGTCGGTTCGTTCCAGATCAAGTTCTGCCTTCTGCAGCGATGACTCGGCCGAAATGACTCGCGCTTTAGCTGCTTCGAGCTGTGGCAGTCGCAGCACGAGGTCCGACGGCTCGCCGCTGTTGCCCAGACGTGCCCAGTCTTCGCGAGCTTGCTCTGTTCGAGCCTCAGCTTCAGCAAGAGTCTGGCGCGAATCCATCAGGCTCGCAGACGATATGCGTACATCTGCTTCGTAGTCCCTTGAGTCGATAGTCGCAAGAACATCGCCTTTCTCGAAAAAACCGCCATCGCGAACGTTGGGGTTTACCGAAACAATCAACCCGCCAACCTGTGCGACCAGGATGCTGCGAGTTCGTGGCT
>CAYWYT010000615.1:0-1435 GCA_964462665.1 uncultured Woeseiaceae bacterium
TGGCGGCGCATCCGGCATCGACGACGCACAGGCAGTTAACAGACGATGAGCTCAAGACGGCGGGAGTAACGCCTGACATGATCCGTTTATGTGTCGGCATCGAGCATATTGACGATATCCTGGCTGATATCGACCAGGCGTTAGCTGCAGCGGCCTAAGCCAGGTAACGCCTGGGGACTTTAGCCAGCCGAGTAGTGACGCTACTGTTGGCTAAAGTCGTCCTGCGTAAACATTCTTTGCATATCTGGATCGATTGTCTGGTCTACCAGTTCTCGTATCCTCTCAACCAGATCAGCACGTGTTGCACGCAAGTCATGCACGTCATTGCCCAGACGTTTCAAGCGAAGTATCGACAACATCGATAGCAGCAAGCCTGCTTCGGCCTCCAGCAAGCGCACGGAGGCAACAAAGCTCAAAGACAGCGCAACGATCGCCAGTAGCGCCCACCACGGTCCGCTGTAAATGCCGACGACTATTGCGATTAGGAAATACAAAAGTGGCAACAGCGAAATCGTTGCAAGTACTTTTAGCGTCGCGACATCGTCCTGTTCATAACTTAGTCGCTCACCGAGCGTTGCGGCGACCCATCCGACGGGTAAGTGCAACAGCGCGCCGGGAATTGCCAGCGGCAGCAACGCGATCATGGTCAGGCCGCGCAATAATATCTTGCGAGACGCATTTGCCAGCGTCACTTCCTGACGCAGTTGATGGTCTTTCAGGCCCAGCATATCCAGCCGCGCCTGGTATTCTTCCACTGCCAAACTTAATGACTGCATCCTCGGCTGGTGCATGTTTTGTAAGTATCCCTCGACGAAGCGACGATTCAATTCGATGTATTTGCCCGGAGTCAGCTTGGCTGTCGCAGGTTTGTAAAGGCGCCGTACGGTCTGGATGATGCGTAACGTGCGCCAGTCCGGCGCATTGAGAGTCACGCTGGTGAGCGCCGCAGTGAGATGATCGGTGAGCTCGCGGACCGACTCTCGCTCATTCTGCTTGTATCTTTGTATCCACGCATCGTCGATAACGATGGGATCGCCAAATTCGATAAGTACCTGGCTACGAAAACGGTGACGGTGAATATAATTCAGGCCGCAGGGTACTATCTTGATTGCTACCTTACCGCGTGCAGCCACCGCAAGCGCGACCCGCGCCGCGCCGGTCTTGAGTTTGCTAAGTTGTGATTCAACGTGGCTGATGCCTTCCGGAAAAATTCCCATGCAATTACCAGACTCGATTACGTCGTAGAGGACTGCGAAGGCTTCTTCGTTGTTCACTTCCTCATTGGTTTCTTCACGCGAATGAACGGGCACGGCGCCGCACGCATCCAAAATCGGCGCAAGCATTCGGTACTTCCAGAGTTTTGCATTGGCCATAAAATGTAGCGGCCAACGGCCGCACTTTGCCGTCAAGAGCCAACCGTCCATCAGGGCGTTTG
>CAYWYT010000616.1:0-1434 GCA_964462665.1 uncultured Woeseiaceae bacterium
CACACTTTTGGAGTAATAAAGATCATTGGGAATGGGCGACTAAACCCAATAAACGCGAAAAGGCTTCGTTCTTAAAGGAAAATATCCTCCCGATGCAAGAATCCGGCAGATTAAAGTTTACTTCAATTCCTGATAAGGATTTACTTGAAAACAGCGAGCTAGGATTTGGTGTCTTTTTTGCAAATGGTCACACAGACAAGCAAATGATCCCTTTAATACAACATAAAGATAAAACAATTGCTTTTATGGCGGACTTGTTGCCAACAGCTGGGCATATTCCACTTCCTTTTGTAATGGGTTATGACACAAGACCACTATTAACTTTAGACGAAAAAGAAGTGTTTCTAAACACAGCTGCCGACAATAATTATTATTTATTCTTGGAGCACGATGCTCATAACGAAATAATAACAGTTCAACACACAGAAAAAGGTGTGCGTTTAAAAGACACATATAAATCAAAAGAAATTTTTAACTAAAATTATATAAAATGAGATTATTAAAACCGTTTTTCGTTACAGCGCTATTCACTGTACTATTAACCAATTGCGGAAGTGCCCCAATAATAAGTACACCAATTGAAAATATTGATAACACACCTTTAAAAGAAAAGGATTTAACTGAAAATGAAAAGCAAACCTGGAGTCATTTAGATTTGGTAAATGACACTATTCCAGGAATGAGTGTGGACAAAGCATACAACGAGCTGCTTCAAGGGAAGAAAGGAAAAACTGTGATTGTCGCGGTAATTGATTCTGGAATTGATATAGAACATGAAGATTTAGATGGTGTTATTTGGACAAACACCAAAGAAACACCAAACAATGGAAAAGATGATGATAAAAATGGCTATGTTGATGATATTCATGGTTGGAACTTTTTAGGAGAGGCTTATGATGAACAGTTGGAAATGACAAGAATTTTGGCCACTAATGACACAGGAAATCCTGACTATTTAAGAGCTAAAGAGGATTATGATCAAGAATATGCGCAAACGCTTCAAATTAAGCAGAACATTGAAAGTTTAATGCAGCAAATTCCTCCTGCCCAAGATTTATTAAAAAAACATTTAAATAAATCTGAATACACAAAAGAGGATGTGATAAAAATACAAACAGAGGATCAGGCATTGCTTCAGGCAAAAAATATTCAACTGTTTTTATATCAACAAGATCTGACTTATGAAAAAGTTAAGGAAGCTGACGAGCAATACACAGAAATTTTAAATTTTCATTTAGCTAAAGATTTTAAAGGCAGAAAAACAGACGACAACATCAATGACCTTTCAGATGTTGTTTATGGAAACGGCAATGTTTTGCCAGTTAAAAAATCTGAAAGCCATGGTACCCACGTTGCTGGTATTATTGCTGCGGAGCGCAACAATGGTAAAGGTATAAATGGTGTTGCTAACAATGTTAAAATAATGACTTTAAG
>CAYWYT010000617.1:0-1433 GCA_964462665.1 uncultured Woeseiaceae bacterium
GAACTCAACTGGTTCATTGAAATCGAGGGCTTCACAAACATCCTTAAATGGTTTGTAAAGCTCGGGTAGCAAATCTTTCCCAAGTTTGAAACTATGTCCCTCAAGCAGGTATTTATAGTAATTGCCCGATTTCTCAACCTTGGCCTCCTTCTTGATTTTACTGATGATATCACCATCAAGTGTTTCCCAAAGATTTTTACCAATTTCTTGTTCGAATTTTATTCTAATACTATCGTAATCCATAAATGTGATTTTAACTAAAGATATACAAAAGCCTAAAACCCATTATATGTTTTGTTGCAGTGGCGGCTTTAATCTCAATTGTTATCTTGCAAGAAAACAGGAGATGTATAGACTCGTATTGCTTGTCCTATTTGGGATCGTTCATATAAATGCTCATACACAGGACTGGCCCGACTGGCGTGGCAAAAACAGGGATGCAGTGTGGGAGGCTTCCGGTATCGTAGAGAGCTTTGATTCGAATGTCATTGACATAAAATGGTCGATACCCATCGGACCCGGATATTCAGGACCCACAGTGGCAGACGGTAAGGTGTATGTGACAGACCGGATCGACCGGCCAAAACAAGCAGAGCGGGTGCTATGCTTTGATGAGCAGACTGGTGAACAGATCTGGGTACATCAATATGAGTGCGTTTACGAATCTGTAGGCTACCCGGCCGGCCCCAGGGCTTCGGTGGTCATAATGGATGGGAAAGCCTATTCGCTGGGTACGATGGGGCACCTGTTTTGCTTTGATGCCGGTACTGGCAGTATTCTCTGGCAAAAGGACCTGAACAAGGAATATGAGATCAACATGCCCATCTGGGGCATTGCTTCCACACCCCTGGTGGTGGATGATAAAATTGTAGTACATGTCAGCGGATTCCATGAGGCCTGTGTGGTAGCTTTCGACAAGAATACGGGTAAAGAAATCTGGCGCAGCCTGGATGACCGGGCAGGTTATTCCGCTCCGATCCTGATTGAAAAAAACGGAATCAGTGTGGTGGTGAATTGGACGGAACACAGCCTGTCGGGCCTTAATCTGGAAACCGGGGAAACATACTGGCGCTTCCCATGGACTACTGGCAGTGGGATGAGTATTGCGACGCCGGTGCTTTACGACGATCATATTTTTGTGAGTGCCTTCTACAGCGGGTCTCTTTTGATTAAGCTGGGAGACGATTATACCACTGCAGAAAAAGTATGGCAGCGCGAGGGTGAAAGTGAACGGGAAACCGACGCCTTGCATTGTGTCATGAACACCCCTGTAATCATGGATGATTTTATCTACGGTGTGGATTCTTACGGAGAATTAAGATGTCTGGAATTTTCTACCGGCGATCGTGTCTGGGAAGACCAGACAGCTGTTAAGCGTGACCGCTGGGCCAACATCCATTTCATTCAGCAAGGAAGTAAAATCTGGATGTTCA
>CAYWYT010000618.1:0-1433 GCA_964462665.1 uncultured Woeseiaceae bacterium
ATGTCTGCCGCGCTCTCGACATCGCAACATAATAAAGCCTACGCTCCTCTTCCATCTCAGACTCCTGCAACTCTTGCCAGCTGTCCCCGAGAATAAAGACATGATCAAACTCGAGCCCTTTAACGGAGTGCGCGGTGGAGAGAAAAACACCGTTGCCAAGATTTTGGGATCGACTCTGATCAGAGAGCATTTCGTAAAAATAGTCTTCTATCAACGGCACAGGCTGTGGGATATTGCCTGTTTCCTCTCTCCATTCACTGATCAACCGGCGCAGATTGGTGTGCCAGATATTGTCATCAGGTGCATTTTCAGGGAGCAGGTCCAGCAGTGAATCCGCCGTTTTCATCTCCAGCCGATGCTCTCGCAGATATTCCAGTAACAGGACATTCTCCCGAATCTTTGTTAAACCGGGAAAACCACTGCTCCGCCCCCAGCTCAAGGTAACAGCCATATCCGCCTCATCGAAAACCGAACGAACAAGATCGAGATCTTTCCATTCCCGGGCCAGGATTGCACAATTGCCAAGATTAAATTCACTGTCAAGCCCCTGCAGACGGCATATTTCCTTTAAAAGAAAACCGGCTTGCTGCCGCTGGTCAACAACTTCAATTCGCTGCACGCATCCTTTAGCTATCGGATCACTGAGCTGCCAGTTGCCTCCTGGCGGTAAGAGTTCCCTGGCCTGATTCACCTTGATAGAATAATCAGTCTTCATTCTATCGGAGTTGAAGGAAATCAGCATATTTGCAGCGGCAATGATATTTGGAGTAGATCTGTAATTCTCAATAAGGTAATGAATCCGTGCATCATAATCCTTATGAAACTTTCGGATAAAACCTACATTTGCCCCTCTGAAGCGGTAGATATTCTGGTCGTCATCTCCCACTGCCAGGATGGCCAGCTTCTGATCACTCTCTTTCTGCGTCCTGCCGGCCAAGAGCGATACAAGTTCATATTGTTCTTCATCTATATCCTGATATTCATCCACCAGGATATGACTGAACCTGCCGATCAGCATATCACGGGGATCTGCATCCCCAAAGCCGATGACATCGCTCTCTCCCTTGAGCAGCCTGACAGCATCCTGAATCACTTTTGAGAAGTCGATTATGTCATTCCGACTCGACCCGCTGACAGGCACAAGGGACTTACCGGTCAATCGTAAGGCCAATCCATGAAAGGTAAGTGTGGTGACTCCAAGCATATCGTTGCCAACCAGATCACGAAGCCTCTGACGGAGATTCATAACCGCACCGCGATTAAAACAGAGTATCAGAATTGCCCTTGCCTTAACCCGTTTTACCCTCAGTAGAAAAGCAGCCCGATGTGCCACCACCCTGGTCTTTCCGGCACCGGGACCGGCCAGAACCAACATATTTTTCTCAGTGGGTGCTGCTACAATCTTTTCCTGACTACTATTTTTCAAGTCATCA
>CAYWYT010000619.1:0-1426 GCA_964462665.1 uncultured Woeseiaceae bacterium
CGAGCAATCCAGCCGGTTCGATCGATCAATGTATCCGGGATGCAGTCTAGTTCGAGTATCGCGAGCAGGGTATCCTTTACGGCCGTAGTATTTGTCATCGCTCCTGGCTCTATTGAAGGCAGTTACCAGAGTATGATGGTGGATCTCGCGGGACTCAGATCCAATTAGTGGAACTAGCGCGCCGCATTCGGTTTGCGCGTATGGCAATTGCATCAAGTTTTATTATATAAACGGGAAACGCTTTGCGCCTAAAATCCACGGAGACTAATTTGTCCACAGAAGTTGACGACGTCATCGACCCGAATCGTGATGATTTCCTTGGTGATTCTCTCGGCCGGAGAGCCAAACGGCTGTTCCACGCAACGCGGCCAAAGTTCTTCCCCGCATCGGTTTTACCGGTTCTCGCCGGCACTGCCTATGGCGTGTACGCCGGCGGTGGGTTCGATGGGCTAGTCTTCTTCCTTGCCTTGTTGGCAACGGTCTGTGTGCATGCTGGCAGCAATGTCCTGAATGATGTGAGCGATGAGTCGATTGGCACGGATCGCATAAACGAGAAGCGTATTTATCCGTATACGGGCGGCTCGCGCTTCATTCAAACCAGGATTCTCGACATTGGCGCGATGGCGAATCTCGGCAGAGGACTATTGGCATTTGCAGCTGTTTGCGGTCTGTTCCTAATGCTCCTGAAGGGCCCGCTGGTGCTGTATTTCGGCATCGCCGGTGTAGCCCTCGGCGTGTTCTACTCGTTCGGGCCAGCCAAACTGAGTTCGCTTGGGCTTGGCGAGGCAGCGGTCGGAGTGGCCTTTGGTGTCTTGCCTGTAGCGGGTGCCGCGTGGCTGCAAGGCGCCAGTCTGGATAGCAGTCTCTTGCTGTTCTCCATTCCCATCAGTATCTGGGTGGCCGCCATACTGCAGATTAATGGCGTACCCGATATCGACGCGGATCAGGCTACCGGCAAACGCACCCTGGCGGTTCGTTTAGGGCTGGATGGGACAGCAATTGTCTATGCGTTGATCCATCTTGCGGCGTTTTTGGTCATCGTCGTTTTGACGATTCAGGGAACGCTGCCAATGCTCGCGCCATTGTTGCCGCTAGGCCTGCTCCTGCTGGCAGGCAAGGCTGCGCAGAGCATTCGGCGTGGTATGGACGACCGCCAGGGTATGACCAAGGCGATCGAAGCGACACTTGCGATACACACGCTCGGGTCGCTGTGGCTGACGGCCTGCATACTATTCGTTTTCTTTTGGCCTGCGGCTTGATGCGCCTGGCTGCGGTAGCCGGCCTGAATTAAGCAGCATGCGAATAAAAATAAAAAAGGGCTTGGACATACCGCTCGCCGGCGAGCCTGAGCAGAGCGTATCTCCGGGAAATGAAGTTCGTTCGGTTGCGGTACTCGGGCCTGATTGCGTCGGTCTGAAGCCGGGTA
>CAYWYT010000620.1:0-1426 GCA_964462665.1 uncultured Woeseiaceae bacterium
ATCCAAATAATAAAAGCGAAAGAGAAGCCCTGGCTAACGCTTATCCGCAGGCCGTGAATTCTTTTATGGACGAACTTGAAAATAATGACCAGGCCAATAAAGCTTTTAAAATTACCAATGCCGTATATATTTATGAAAGATTGAATGGAATGTATGAAAGTATTCAGAGATCTCCCGGGGCTCAGGATGTGATACAAAACCCTAAAAAATATTACAAAACGCTTGAAAAAATAAAACCCGATGCAGCAGAAGAACAATATGCTGCAGGTATGCAACAGTTAGAATTTTACAACAGGGAAAATGCTAAACAGGCTTATTATTATTTTCTACAAGCTGATAAATTTATTCCAGGTTATAAATATGTAGGAGAAAAAATTGATGAGGCATACCAGCGTTCAATTTTACACGTAGTGGCTAATTTAAAACCTGTCCAATCAAGAACTTATGAGCTGAGTGCCGATGTTTTTTACAAACAGGTCAACAATACACTCAAACAGATTGAAAACAATGAATTTATTCGTTTCTATACACCAGAACAGGCGAAAAGCAATAATTTACAAAACCCCGATCAGATCCTTGAGATCAATTTTGAGGATTTTGTTGTAGGAGAAACCCACACGCTGGAAACCCGAGAAAAAATGGAACAAGACAGTGTTAATATAGGCGAAATAACACTTGATAGCGGAAGAAAGAAAGAAGTTATTGGGACGGTTTCTGCAGAGGTGGTCATCTACAAAATGGATATGTCCTCAAGAGGAATTGTAAATCTAAGCATTACAAAAAATGGATTGGATAATAAAGATTTGGCTTATCATGATTTTCCGGGTGAATTTGTTTGGTTCCACGAATGGGGTAATTTTAATGGAGACGAAAGGGCGCTTACAGTTCACCAATTGGAACTTTGCAAAAACAGGCCCGTGAATCCACCACCACCTCAGCAATTATTTGTGGAATTTACCAAACCTATACATCAACAATTACACGGAAGATTGATCGCGTTTTACAAAAACTATTGATTTTTAATTATTCATTGTATTTCTGAAGGTCATTTTCTGATCACCTTGGAAGTGATCACCTCGGAAGTGAGGTGCTTGGAAGTGATCACCTCAGGATACTGTATTTCATCTGCAGTTCAAACCAACTACTAATGAAATCCTGACTTAAAACCTCTTGGGTTTTGCCCCGTAATTTTCTTAAAGGTTCTGTTAAAATAAGAGAGGCTTTCAAATCCACATAAAAAGCAGGTTTCAGTAACATTTTTACCCGCTAGCAATAATTTCTTTGCCCTGTCTATTCTATAATGATTGACAAATTGTGTAAAAGTAAGGCGGGTCATTTTTTTGAAATACCTGCAAAAAGCAGGTTTGGATAAATGAGTAAGCGCGGCGACTTCAGAAATATCAATTTTGTCCTGATAATGAACAAC
>CAYWYT010000621.1:0-1422 GCA_964462665.1 uncultured Woeseiaceae bacterium
AACGGCAATCTCCTGAGAGGTAAATCCCAAAGAGCTAAATTCCAAAATCGCGTCTGCGGCTACTCCTTCAATAGTATAGTTCCCATCAAAATCAGTGGAAACACCATTCGAAGTACCTTTTACAATCACGTTAGTACCAGGTAATGGCCCATCATCACCTGTTACTGTTCCATTAACCGTTTGTGAAAACAATGCGCCTGTAAACAGAGCAAAGGACACAAACAATAATTGTTTGAGTAAATTAAATTTCATAATTATTTTTAAATTAGTTATTAATCGATCGATTAAATAGATCCAAGAAGAAAAACACAGAATAGAATCATTCCAAAAATTAAACAAACATCTTTAAGATTCTTGTAGAATCCCAAAGATAAAACCAATCTTCCCCGTAATTTTAAGTCGTAAATTATTTAATCATAGCAAGATTAATCAAAAATTACCAAAGTACATAGAAAAAGGGTCGAAAATTGGCTTATAAAATCAACTATAACGTTTGCGTGTTCATAAAGAAGTTAAGAAAAACATAAAAAGCTTAATGAAAGCTTAATGAAAAGCTAATATTATCTTCTTAAGAGCTGTTGAATTTCATGTGTTGAGATAGGCTCATTTGCTCCAGATTTGGAAGCTACAATCGAGCCCATGGCACATGAATAATCCAAAGCATTTTGAGGGCTCTTTTTGAGAAGAAAGAGATGAATCAGGGTTGCAAGAAAAGAATCACCGGCACCAACTGTATCCGCTACTGTAACTACATAACCATCATTCTTGTAAATTTGCTTATCGGAATATAATATGGCTCCATCTTTACCCAAAGTAACGCAAATATGGTGGCATTCAGTGAATTCCGACAAAGCGATTATTTTACTTGTTAAATCAAGACCTTTGATATTGACAAAATCACATATTTCTTCGAGTTCCTCATCATTGAGTTTTATAAAATCGGACCGTTTCATAAGTTCAAGAATGAGGCCCATTGAATAATGTGGAGGTCTTAAATTAGCATCGAAAACTTTAAATACATTTTCATCCAACAAGGCAAATAAAGTATTTTTTGAAGTTTCGTTTCGGCAGGCAAGACTACCAAAGATCAAAGCATCCGATGATCTTAGCTTGGATAAGGTTGCATTATCAAGTGAAATAAAGTCCCAGGCTACGGGTTGTTCAATATTGTAAGTCGCTGTATTTGAACTATCCAGATTAACTTTGACAATACCAGTTGGATGTTTGTCATCAATTTGAATAGTATCAGCATTCAAGCCATGGGTTTTTAGGTATTTCAATAGTTGTTCTCCATTATCATCTTTCCCAACGCGACTTATCAAATGAACCTCTGAGCCTAAAGAATGTAACCGGCAAGCCACATTCAAAGGGGCTCCGCCAATCTTCCTTTCGTTTGGAAAGATATCCCAAAGTGTTTCTCCA
>CAYWYT010000622.1:0-1421 GCA_964462665.1 uncultured Woeseiaceae bacterium
GACTCAACCGATTGAAAGTCTACAGGATTGTTTTCACTCAAAATATTTGTCCGTTTGCCAGCGAGTCGATGTAGTATTGCGGCTGCAATTCAATACTCACTCATTAATCCTACCGCAGTTCATGACCGCATCTTCTGTTGATTTCAAACGACCGCCTGGGCCGACAGATGCAGTGGCTCTGGGCATCGATCCCGAGACGCTGGCAATCTTGCAAAGTTTGCGAGACGAGTACGGTGATGTCGTCAGCATGAATCGACCAAATGGCAGGCTTGCCTATTTCGTCAATGATCCGGCGGACGTACGTCGAATCCTGGTCAAGCGGCATGCCCGGTTTAATAAGGGCCCCGGGTTCGAGCGCGTCAAAATGCTGTTGGGCAATGGCCTGATCGTCAGCGACGGCGACATCTGGCGCCGTTCCCGCACGATGATTCAGCCTGCTTTCAGTCGTCAAAAAGTCCACGCCCTGACAGACGTAATGATGGATTGTGCTGTGACGCTCGAGAAGCGCTGGTCCGCAGTGATTGCAGCGGGTGGGACAATCAACATAACGGAGGAAACGAATCGATTCGCACTGGACCTGATCGTTATCAGCACTTTTGGTGAAGATGCGAGGCCGTGGATCGAGTCGGACGGAAACAATCCGTTTGAATTCCTGAGCAGGGACTCTGCGCGTGACCTCAGTGTGGTGATGAGAGTGCGCGAGGTGCGCCTCATTCTGCTTGAGTTAATCAAGTCTCGCCGCAGCCGCACAGATGAGCGACATTTCGATTTCATGTCCATGTACTTATCGGCGCGCGACAAGAACGGTCAGCCGTTTAGCGATGAAGAATTGCTGGATGAGCTCATAACACTCGTGGTCGCAGGATTCGAAACATCTGCGAATACCTTGAATTGGGCCTGGTATCTGCTGGCCAAGCACCCGGACGTCGAGCAACGGCTCATTGCGGAGGCTCAGGAGTTCTTGCCGAATGCGGCGGCAGTAAGTCATGACAGCGCTGCGTCGATGGTCTACACCCAGCAAGTTCTGGAAGAAACATTGCGCCTCTATCCGCCTGTATGGCTATTCACGCGTCGCTCTAATGACGCAGACGAGATCGGCAACTACGACGTGCCCACCGGCACCGATATCTACCTGTCGCCGTATGTGCTGCATCGGACTGATCGCTTTTGGCCGGAGCCGGACCGGTTCGACCCGGATCGATTCGCGATTTCCGACAAAGCGAAGAAAGATCGACCGTATTTTCCCTTCTCGTTGGGCCCGCGGCGCTGCCTCGGCGAGTATTTCTCGTTTCTCGAAATGAAGATCCACCTCGGCCTCTTACTGCCGCGTTTTCGCATGCGCTTGGTCGATTCAGAGGATCCGGGTCTCGAATTGGGTATTAATCTACGATCCGCCCGGGATATCATGCTGCAGCCGACAC
>CAYWYT010000623.1:0-1416 GCA_964462665.1 uncultured Woeseiaceae bacterium
ACGCCGACATACTCATGGTCAGCTTGGCGATCTCATCAAAGGACATCGACTTGAGGTAGATCGCCATTGCGAGCGCCGACACTTGCTCGGCCGGAATACTCGCGTCTGCAAGGCCATCTACGAAGAACTGAATTTGTTCGTCAGATAATGCGCCACCGTCGCGCTTGGCGCGAATCACGTCTGTAAATAACATCAGTTATCAAACCCGCGCATGGGCATATCGGCTGCTCGCTGCAACCAGTTTTCGGCTGGATAGTGCGAGCTCTCGTCAATGACATGAAACGTGTAGGCGTGACGAGAACGGTCGGAATGGTTCGCCTCGCTGAGATGCGGCGCGCGCCCATCAAATATGACCAATGTTCCGGCCTTGGCCTCAGCCGGCAGGGCCGCGTTCTCCGGAAAGGGTGTCTCGTTGACCGTCTTGTAGGTCATATTGCCATCGCTCCCGCGATACTGAAGTTGTCGCAGCGGTTGCTTGTGCTCACCCGGAATAAAATGCATGCAACCATTCTCGGTGGTTGCATCCTCCAGCGCAAACCAAAACCCGATACATGACTCCGGATCGGTGTAGAGATAAGTCGAGTCCTGATGGCAATGCACCTCACCGCCTATACGTGGTGGCTTTAAGATATACATCGACTGCAATATCACCGGCTTGCCATAGCCCAGACTGTCCACAGCCGCAGACAGCTCCGGCGTTCTTGAGAATGCATCGAATACCGGGTCCAGGTCATGCAACGCATGGCCTATCTTGTTCAGGCTATTTTCCTTGGGTTGCTGCAGCTCACCTTCATCATCAAACGCGTCAGCTTCGAAAAAGTAGCGAATCTTGTCGCCGGATTCTTCGAAATAACTGTCGCCTAGCTGGGCATCGCCGTGTTCGACGGTCATCGCGGCTGAAAAGACATGTTTGACTTCCGTCGTATCAAACTGCTCGATTAGTTCGAGCGTATGTTGTCGCAACTCTTCGCACTGCTCTGGAGACACGAAGCCTTCCAGAATCAAAACGCCGGCTTCGCGATAATCGGCGATCATCGCGGCGCTCAATCGACCATCAGTCGGCGCCGCATAGGTTGGTAGTTTATTCATAAGACCCATTCTATCTGCTTGCAGGGCATTTCGTAACATTGACGGCGGTGCTAATCTGAGTGCAACAGAGAAGCTATCTCCGAGCAAAAATATGACAGCACGCTACCTCGTCGCAACCATGGCATTAACTCTTTTGCTAACGTCCTGCTCGCAACCCGCGGACTCGATTGTGCAGCTGCGGGTCCTGGAAACGTCCGATATTCACATGCATGTGGTCGACTACGACTACTTTCAGGATCAGCCCTCTGTGACGGTCGGACTGGCGCGCACTGCCGCCTTGCTCGCGGTCGCGAGGGACGAAGTAACGAATAGCTTGCTGGTGGACAA
>CAYWYT010000624.1:0-1416 GCA_964462665.1 uncultured Woeseiaceae bacterium
GGCAACCCCATGCTTATCAGTCCGGATCTATTACTGGAAGGGGGACTGTTGCAAAGTGAGGATATTGGAAAGCCGGAATTCCCCCATGATCATGTTGATTTTGGCAGTGTTATTGCCTTCAAGTACGAACTCCTCAAAAAAGCTCATAGTAATTTTTTAACTGAAAAACCTGCCGCTGTTGCACAACAGTACAGCCGGTTTTGTAAGGAACATGCGCATTGGCTGGAGGATTTTTGTCTGTTTGCCGCAATTAAGGGATTTCATCAGAGCAAACCCTGGACACGCTGGCCGGAGGAACTGGTTCAGCGCAGCTCTGAAGCGCTCAGTTCATGGTCTCAAAAGCTTGAGAATGAGATAGAGCGACATCGGTTTATTCAATTTCACTTCTTTGATCAGTGGCAGAAACTGCACAATTATGCAACCTCTCAGGGAATCAGGATCATTGGTGATATTCCGCTCTTTGTTGCCCATGATTCCAGTGATGTCTGGAGTCATCAGGAATGGTTTTATCTTGATAAAAAAGGTGAACCCACCGTCGTTGCCGGTGTGCCTCCCGATTATTTCAGTGAAACAGGGCAGCGCTGGGGCAATCCGCTTTTTGACTGGCAGCAGCTGAAGAATGAGGGCTATTCCTTCTGGGTCAAACGGTTTGAGCTGCTCTCATTTATGTTTGATTTTATCCGCATAGATCACTTCAGAGGCTTTGCCAGCTACTGGGAAATCCCGGCCAAGGAAGAAACGGCTGTGAAAGGTACCTGGAAAAAAGGGCCTGGCGCCGGACTTTTTCATGCCATAGAACGTGATCTTGGCAGCGGTGCTCCAATTATTGCTGAAGATTTAGGCGTCATCACCGAAGATGTGACAGAGATGCTTGAAGAGCTCGGGTATCCGGGAATGGCTATCCTGCAGTTTGGTTTTGAGGGGGTAGAAGAGGGTAATAATTCTTCATTATTTCTGCCCCATAATCATCATTATAATCAGGTGATCTATACAGGTACCCACGATAACGATACTGTCCGTGGCTGGTGGGACAAACAGCCGAAAGAGGTAAAGGATTTTACTAGGCGCTATCTTAACACCGACGGCAGAGTTATTCATAGAGATATGATTAGAGCGGCCCTCTCATCCGTTGCCTTCCTGGCAATTTTTCCCCTGCAGGATCTTCTTGGGTGTGGCAATGAAGCACGTATGAACCTGCCGGGCACCTCCAGCGGCAACTGGCAATACCGGTTTTTAAAGAGGGATCTCTCTTCAGATCTCGCAAAAGATTTATTGAAAATGACACAGCTCTATGACAGAATAGCTGCGAAGAAAGATACGGACTTAGAACAATCTGATACTAAAGTGGGCGACACCCACAACTCAAAAGGTACATAATCTCACCACAGAGTTCACAGAGAGCACAGAGAAAAAGCA
>CAYWYT010000625.1:0-1411 GCA_964462665.1 uncultured Woeseiaceae bacterium
CCGGATTTGTTGACAATAGACAGGCGGCGTTCAGGCAGGATAGCAGTTTTGCCACCAAAGATTTCCTCGAGCCTGGCCGTCATCAGTTCACGATCCTTTTCCAGGATTAGATTATTGAAAGGATTGTTCAAGACCGCACTCTTTTTATAGCCTGTGGTACTCAGGAAAAACGGGTTGACATAAAAAACATTTTTATCCAGGCCAATGCCGATAACCATGAGCTGAACATTTTCAAGCAGGCTTCGCCAACGTGACTCTGCTGCTTTGACTTCTTCGGCCAGCAGGGACGCTTTTACAACATCCCCGGCAAGTGAATAACTCATGACCAGAGAAAGTGGCAGAAAAAGAAAACTGCCAAGGTAAGGGGGATCAGCAATACCGAAATCAATCAAAGTTCCGTGCAGGTATCCAAGGCCGAGACAGAGAAAAATTGTTATGCCGAAGATAGCAGCTTTTCTGGAATTTCCCCGTTTGCCAAAACGTATACAGGCCATGGCTGTATATATGAGAAGAATGATCCAGGCAGCATCTCCGATGGCTCTGAATGAATTGGCCGGGCCATGGGCAAAATATAAAATCTCTCCTGACTGCATTGAGAAAGATTTCAATTCCATAATCTTACGAAAGAGGATACTCCCGGGTGAAAAAATATTGATTACCTGAACCAGGCTATAGAGAACTGTTATAACAACAGGGAGCCAGAGTCTCTCGGACTGCGTATAGTAATAGACAAACCAGGCAAAACAGATCCAGAGAAAACACTGAACAGCAAGTGTTCCTTTGAGTAAGAGGACATGCTCCGGCAACGAACCGGTTTTGAAAGCAAATATTTCGAAATACGAAGAGAAAGCGATACCGAACGCCATACAGGAAAAAAGGAGGTCAGCTTTCAGGTCTCTCCTGCGAAAAAATATAAGCAGGTGGAATAAACCGAGGGAAAAACAGATGCTGCCTACAAATATATATGCAAAAGAAAAGAGAGTCATAAAGATATTTTTACAATATTCTCAAGGACTATGGAATATATAATTTATTTGGAGGGAGATTGTGTCTCTTTCGGATGCTGATCCGGTGCCGAAGGAGAAGCAAAAAAATACCAGCCTGCCGCCAGAATCTGACATGCAATCAACAGGAGAAATGCCGCCTGGTAGCCGGTTGGTGAATAAGTACCGGCAGCAGTTGTCGGCCAGAGGCCAATTATTGCTCCAATCAGCCATTGAGCGGAAAACGCAACAACAAAAACCATAAGGTTCAAGGCCGTATTACAACGCCCGGTCAAATGTTTTGGAAATGATTGCGAAAGAATCGCATAAGGGAGTATACCGGCGGTCCCGAAAAAACCGAAGCCGAGCCAGAGAAACGTGGCATAACCTGGTAGAAAAACCAGCAGCAACTGAACAACAATAAATGA
>CAYWYT010000626.1:0-1409 GCA_964462665.1 uncultured Woeseiaceae bacterium
AAGAAAGGTAAAAAGAAATAAGATAGCTTGATAAGTTCCAGGCTGCTGTTCTCTGAGTAGCCCTTTTCCGGTAACTGCTAATTTAAAATTATAGACCTCGACCTGTTGTAGTCAACATGACGCAGATCGAGGTCTATCTTGTAACAATTGTCGTAGTGGTAGGCTTTAATAACTACAAGTGCGGAAGGAGTAACTAGAATGGATACACCCATCATCAAGATTGTAGGAGTTGGTCCCCAAACTGCTGTTACCCTTTCCGAGTATGGGTATCACTATGCCGAAGAATTAGCCATAGCTGCGGAAGAAGACTTATTAAAGATAACAGGTTTCGGCCCGTCCCGAGCCAAAAAGGTTATTGAGATGGCACGTGAGTTGCTGCTTGCCATATCTAATGAACCGGAAACACCCAAATCCTTGAGCCCTTCATTAACGGTGGAGAAAAAGAAAAAGGACAACAAACTTTCTCAAAAGGCTAAGAAAAAGAAAGGGAAAAAATCGAAAAAGAAGAAAGATTCATCCAACAAAAAAAAGAAGTTTTGCAAGAAAAAATCAAGTAAATTAAAGGATGTAAAAAAGGATAAGAAGAAGAAAAAGGATAAAAAGAAAAAATAGTGCGCCTATATGGTCCGAGCAACATGCTGCTCGGACCACTATAAGAAGGCGAAAGGCTCCTTCTTATGCACTGCGACAGAAGGTGTTCGATCGGTCAGCCACTCTTACCCACCACTGCCGAGTCTAAAAGTAATTCCACCCAACCCAAACTCCATTGATGGAAGTGACCATGTCAAAGAAAAGTAAAAAACTCAGCAATAAGAAGTATGAAAAAGAACTGTACAAACTCCACGTTGAGCTCTGCGAACTTCAAAGATGGGTAAAGCAGGAAGGCAAGAGAGTTATTATCGTATTTGAGGGTCGTGATACTGCAGGTAAAGGGGGCGTTATCAAGCGCATTCTTGAACGTGTAAGCCCGCGGGTTTTCCAGGTCAATGCTTTGCCTGCTCCAACTGACCGTCAAAAAACACAAATGTATTTTCAACGTTATTTTGAACGATTTCCCGCAGCAGGTGAAATTGTTATCTTTGACCGCAGTTGGTATAACCGTGCCGGCGTTGAACGGGTCATGGGCTTTTGCACAGACAAAGAGTACTTTCGCTTTTTGAAGCGTACACCAGCTGTTGAGAAAGGTATTGTCGATGATGATATTATTTTGATCAAATATTGGTTTGAAGTGAGCCGGGAAGTTCAATTTGAACGCTTGGAAAAAAGGATTGAAGATCCGCGCAAACACTGGAAACTAAGTCCTATGGATTTAGATGCGCAGGAACTCTGGGATAAATACAGCGAGGCAAAAGATAGAATGTTTTTAGCGACAGACAGTAAACATGCCCCATGGTTTGTCGTTAACTCAG
>CAYWYT010000627.1:0-1409 GCA_964462665.1 uncultured Woeseiaceae bacterium
AGAACGCTTTGTTGGCTTCCGCCATGCGATGCGTGTCTTCTTTCTTTTTGACTGCGGTGCCGCGATTTTCTGCAGCATCAAGCAACTCATGAGCGAGTCGATGCGCCATAGACTTCTCGCTGCGCTTGCGAGCAGCATCAATTACCCAACGCATAGCCAGTGTCTGGCGACGAGCAGGCCGAACTTCGACCGGCACCTGATAGGTTGCACCACCGACGCGACGTGACTTTACTTCTACAACAGGCTTGACGTTATCCAGTGCAGTTTGCAGCAGCTCAAGTGCCTTGTCGTCCGCATGCGTTTCTTTTTCTGAGATGCGATCGAGTGCGCCATAAATAATGCGCTCAGCAACAGATTTTTTGCCGTCATTCATGATCATGTTCATGAATTTGGCAAGCAGCTCACTACCAAACTTGGGGTCTGGCAGAATTTGTCGTTTCGGGGCCTGGGATCTTCTGGACATTTTGGGTCTCTATATTAGGATTTCGGTCGCTTGGTGCCGTATTTGGAACGGCCCTGCCTGCGATCCGGTACGCCAGCACAATCGAGTGTGCCGCGAACTGTGTGATAACGAACACCCGGCAAGTCTTTAACACGACCGCCGCGTATCAATACAACCGAGTGCTCTTGCAGGTTGTGTCCTTCACCGCCGATGTAACTGGTCACTTCAAAACCATTGGTCAGGCGAACACGCGCGACCTTCCGCATTGCAGAGTTTGGCTTCTTCGGCGTTGTTGTATAAACACGCGTGCAGACGCCGCGCTTTTGCGGGCTGGCTTCGAGCGCCGGAACGGTGCTCTTGACGCGCTTTGTAGCGCGTGCATTACGTACTAGCTGATTGACTGTGGCCATGGGCCCTCATCTCTTTATTTTATGTGTCAAATGTCGTTCATCAAAAACGGTGTATCAAAAAAGCGCCTTACAAACGCGCGCACCCGACTGCCAAAACCATTATCGGCTCAGGTGTCGGGTTTTGAGGCCATTCAAAATTCAAAATTGGCCTCGAATAATCAGGTCCCGCCAATGGCGGGCCCTGAGGTCAAGGGCGGGCATTGTAGTGACGCGTACAAGTCGCTGTCAACTGTAGGAGCGGCTTTAGCCGCGAAAACACCCTTCGGGCCTAACGACCCTCCCACAAGCCCTTGATTATTAAGCCTCCGTTGTAGCTTCCTCAGCACCGTCTGCAGCCACTTCCACCTCAGCGATGATTGCCACCTCCGGAGTTTCTTCGGCTGGAGTTTCTTCAGCCGGAGCTTCTTCAGTATGCGCATCAAGACTACCAAGCAATGCCTCAGCTTCTGCCTTGGCAGCAGTTGCGGAATCAAGCTCTTTAAGTTGATCAGCCAGGTCCTGTTCGCGAGTACGACGACGTTCGGCGTGATGTGCAAAACCAGTACCTGCCGGAATCA
>CAYWYT010000628.1:0-1407 GCA_964462665.1 uncultured Woeseiaceae bacterium
TCTGTCACCGATTATGTGTATACAGACAATGGAGATTCAATTCTAATTCTGAATTATGTCTATCCGGAAGACCTTCCATCGGTACAATCAGAGCTTGGTGCAATCATCGAGCAAATGGAACTATTCAATGAGCTCTTTGGACTGTATCCCTTTGCCAATGAAAAATACGGGCACGCCCAATGTGGATTTGGCGGGGGCATGGAGCATCAGACCATGAGTAGTATGGGAAGATTTGACTATTACCTGCAGGCACATGAATTGGCACACCAATGGTTTGGGGATAAGATTACCTGTGGATCGTGGCAGGATATTTGGCTGAATGAGGGTTTTGCCACATACCTGACCGTTCTTGCAGATGAGTTTCTAACCCCTCAAGACGACTGGAAGAAAAGAATAAACTGGTACATTAATTTTGTAACAGAGCAACCCGGAGGATCAACCTGGGTAGAGGATACTACCAACGTATTCCGAATTTTTGATTACAGGCTTACCTACATAAAAGGATCCTTGATTCTTCATATGCTTCGATGGGTGTTGGGAGAAGAAGACTTCTTTGAAGGAGTAAGAAACTATATCGATGATCCCAATTTGGCTTATGGATATTCCAATATCGACGATTTGAAACACCATCTGGAAGCCCTAAAAGGTATTGACCTCACAGAGTTTTTCGATGATTGGTACTACGGCCAGGGATTTCCAAGTTATTCCATTCAATACACTCCAAATCCAGAAGGTGTGGAGATAACCATTCATCAAATCACAAGCCATCCCAGTGTGGATTTCTTTGAAATGCCGGTGCCCCTAAAAATGTCTAATGGAGTCCAGGATACCTTGGTGGTGGTTAACCATACATTCTCCGGTCAGAAATTTGATATACTTCTGCCTTTTGAACCAAGCTCGATGGAATTTGATCCGGATCAATGGATCATTTCCCGAAACAACTCTGTGGAGCAGATAACCAGCACTGAGGATCCGGAAATATTGGGTCTAAGCCTTTACCCAAACCCGGCGAACCAGGTAATATACCTTACAATTGATAATCCTGCTTATTTGGAGAAAGTAAATTCCCTGATTGTCACAGATTCCAGGGGAGCTATCATTCGGAAAATAGATATGGTGGAGTCAAAAACTGAAATTGATATGTCTGGTTCTCCAACAGGAACGTACATTATAACTATTCTTACCAATTCAGGGAATTTCGTTAAAAAGTTCACTAAAATTTAGGTTGCAGCGGCATTAAGCCGTACCCTGAATCCTTCGCTACTCACTTTTTAGGAATGTCTGCACTTTTCCCATTCAAGTAAGTTTAACAATATCAGGCTTACTGCTATGATACTGAGCGCAAGATAAGGAGGATGTCCAAGCGAAAAAGCAACACCGATTATAGAAATAATAAGTATTACCATT
>CAYWYT010000629.1:0-1406 GCA_964462665.1 uncultured Woeseiaceae bacterium
TACGCCCGGTCAAAGCTTTTTTCCGCGGCGCGAAGGATGTTGAGGTTATAGGTACGTCAGGGACCATTCTCTCTACCGAACGGGTCGCGACCGAGTTGGGTTTTACAGATACGCATACTCTGTCCAGCGACGTGCTGGAGAAGTTAATCGCAAGTGTCCTCGAATTTGATTCAATCAATGAGCTTGCGTTGCAAGGATTGTCGGAACGCCGTTCTCAGGTGTGGCCAGGTGGTTTAGCAATTCTGGCGGAGCTGATTTCTGTTCTTCACATAGACCAATTAAGCGTTGCTGATGGTGCAATGAGAGAAGGTCTGTTGCACGACATGCTCGGTCGAATTCAACATGAAGATGCACGCGAGCAAAGCGTTCGCGCGATGATGGCGCGGTATCAGGTTGATGAAGCGCAGGCGGGACGTGTGGCGATGACGGCCGATCAGTTGTTGCAGCAGTGTGCGCGTCAATGGGAGCTGGAAGTGCCTCTTTTCTCGCATATGCTGGGGTGGTCGGCCTGTTTACATGAAATCGGGCTCGACATATCGCACGATGGTTTCCAGCGCCACGGCGCCTATATTGCCGAGAATGCTGACATGCCGGGATTTCCACGCGCCGAAAAACGGTTTCTGGCGTATTTGATCGAAAATCAACGACATCGATTCGGCACCCGGCTGCTGAAGTCTCTGCCCAGAGACTGGCGCGAATCTGCGTTGCGCCTTTCGATGTTGCTACGCCTGGCGGTTCTGTTGAATAGAAACAGGAGCCTGATCGACATGCCCTCTGTCGATTTGAATGTCAGCGAATCGGTAATGAAGCTGGGATTTGACGCGGACTGGCTAAGCTCAAACCCGTTGACGATCGCTGATCTGGAGCGGGAGCAGGAGTATTTGCTCGGCACAGACTACGAATTGAAATTCAGTTAGGCACCGCCAGCAACTTCAGGAATGATTCCTGCGCACATACTCGCGGCTGATCGCCCGGGCTTAGACGCTCGTAGCTGCCATCCCCGTGTAGCATCCAGGTCTGACAATTGTCAGCCAGGAACAACTCAAGGTCGTGCATGATCCGCTCTTTCATGGCTTTTTGACGAATCTCAAAACAGGATTCGTTGCGACGAAACATATTGCGCTCCATCCAATCTGCACTCGAGCAGTAGAACTCGCCATTTCCCTCATTGGCAAAATAATAAACGCGCGAATGTTCAAGAAAACGGCCGATAATGGAGCGCACTCGAATATTGTCCGAGAGTCCGGGTATACCGGGTCGCAATGTGCAGATACCACGGACAATCAGATCGATGCTGACTCCTGCGGCAGACGCTTTGTAGAGCGCATCCACGAGTCCCGGTTCATTCAGGGAGTTGATCTTGGCGATAATTCGGCCTTCACCGCCTGCAGCAGCGATGTCCGCCT
>CAYWYT010000630.1:0-1406 GCA_964462665.1 uncultured Woeseiaceae bacterium
TTCGTTAATATCTGTAAATTTTAATATTCCTATAGCAAGTACTGCTTGTAAAACTGAATTTTTCATTTTTTTATTGGTTTTAATTATGATTCAAATGTACAAGTAGTTATAGTAAAAGATTACGACATTAAATGTCACAATACTAAGATTATAGTTAAATAATTGTTAATACCTTGAACATCTGTCAAATCGAGGGTTCCACTTTTATTATTTATTTGTCTAACAAATTTAACAAAACTTTAAACAAAAATACTTTTCTGCATTTAATTGTTGAACTATATTTGTTGAAACTAAAACAATTATCTCATGAAAATTCAAAACTTATTACAAAATGTGACGCTAGGAGCGTTTCTGATTGCAACTACATTTGTAGTGGCTAACAACAATGATCCCATTAACAAAGACAAGGCAGAACCCGTCGTAACCATTAATACTTTGGAAACAATTGTTGGAGTTGCAGCCGGTAACGAAAATTTTTCAACCCTTGTAGCAGCAGTTAAGGCGGCTGATTTGGTTGCTACCTTAAATTCTGAAGGTCCTTTCACGGTTTTCGCGCCAACCAATGAGGCTTTCGATAAGCTACCTCAAGGAACCGTTGAGAATCTTCTAAAATCTGAAAACAAAGCTACATTAACTTCAATTTTAACTTACCATGTAGTAGCTGGAAAATTTATGGCAGCCGATGTTTTAAAAGCAATAGCTGATAATAAAGGAAAATTTGTCATCACTACGGTAAATGGAGAAAAATTAACAGCCTATATTAAAAAAGGTAATGTAATGTTAAAAGATTCAAAAGGAAACACATCAACAATTATCTTAACAGATGTTGAAGCTAGTAACGGAATAATTCACGCAATAGATAGTGTGGTGATGCCTTAATCATATTTTTCCCCAATTGAAATTTTGATTTGTATAAGAAGCCTCGATGAAGATCGGGGCTTTTTATTTGAACGAGATCTGCCGCGCTCTTTCAAGCCAAATAATGATGAAAATCTTTAAAATAAAGGTTGATTCAATACCCCTATAGAGTTGTTTCAAGATTTCTTTTTAACTCGGAAATTTTCCCTTTGCTTTTTTCGACCCTGTTTTCAATAACGTTTAATAGTTTTTTTACCATTTCGGTAGTAGTTATATGCTTTCGGATCATGATTATTAGAGATATTGTTTAAATTATGAAACAAAAATAGGCTTCAAATCTGAAGAAAAATCGAAGATATTGAGCCTTAAAAATGGTAACAATAACTTCATACAACTTTACTGGGTCTGTAGCATCGTTCATTTGCTTAAATTCATTCTTTTTTTTGTTGTTACCCTTCTGATTAGTTCCCATATCTACTATTTCCAGGGGTAGCGAGATTGATCTAAGACAACTATTAGATGAAAGCGAAGACATCATTCCAAAACAG
>CAYWYT010000631.1:0-1405 GCA_964462665.1 uncultured Woeseiaceae bacterium
TGAAATAAGTGGACAATTCCATCGGGCATTTGACCCCTTTAGGAATATAGCAAAATGAGCCATCGGTGAAAACGGCTGAATTCAATGCAGCGTAAAAATTATCTTTTTTAGGAACGATACTTCCAATATATTTTCTGACCAATTCAGGATGTTCCTGAATGGCTTCCGAGATAGGACAGAAGATGATACCTTTTTCTCCCAAAGTCTTTTTAAAGGTGGTGGCTACTGAAACAGAATCGATCACGATATCCATGGCAACACCACTTAAACGCTTTTGTTCGTCAAGTGATATGCCGAGTTTGGTAAAGGTTTTTAACAGTTCCGGATCTACTTCATCCAAACTTTCGAGTTCTTTTTTGGGCTTGGGCGCTGAGTAATAACTAATACCTTGAAAATCTGGTTTTACATAATTCACATTGGCCCAATCCGGTTCCTTCATTTGTTTCCAGATCTCAAATGCTTCCAGCCGCCATTCGGTCATCCATTGTGGCTCATTCTTCTTTTTAGAAATCGCCCTGATGATGCTTTCGTCCAATCCTTTTGGAAACGTATCAGACTCGATATCGGTATAAAAACCGTATTCGTATTCTTTAGTCTCCAGCTCTTTTTTTAAATCGTCTTCGGTGTACTTCATGTTCAGTGTTCCGTGTTTCGGGTTAAGCTTTGAATTTACTTCCTTTGAACCCAGTATTATTTAAATATTTTATGAATGATCCAATCTTGAATCCAAGATCACTAGTTATATCTTTCAATTCATTAAATTTGTTTTCACCTATATATTTCCTGTCATAAATTCTATAAAGCTGTGACCTGGTTTCACCACAAGACCCCTTAGATATTGAAAGAAATTGTCTAAATTCTTTATTGCCATTTCTTTCAAACCCCTCAGCAATATTATCCATAATTGAACCAGAGGATGCTTTTATCTGGTCCCTTAATTTGAAATCTGATTTAAGTTCAGTCTCATAAGCGATATAGTTGATTTCCTGACATAACTTCCTTGCCAACATCCATATTTCCAAATCTTCGAATTTTGTTATCGTCGCCATACTTCTTCATGCGAAATTCACCTAAAGATAAACAGCTCAGAACCAAAAACCCGAAACTCATAAACTAAAACTTTCCCCACACCCGCAGGTTCTATTTGCATTTGGGTTTTTAAAAACAAAGCCTGTACCGTTAAGGCCGCCCGAATAATCAAGTTCAGTGCCCACTAGGTATAAAAAGCTTTTTTTATCAACGATGATCTTAATGTCGTTATTTTCAAAGACCTTATCATTTTCCTTTTCTTCCTTGTCAAAAGTCAATTCATAAGATAAGCCGGAACAGCCACCACTCTTTACGCCAACGCGAATAAAGTCAATAGAGGCATCATAGCCATCGTCTCTCATGAGTTCAATGGCTT
>CAYWYT010000632.1:0-1398 GCA_964462665.1 uncultured Woeseiaceae bacterium
GCACGCATCACGAGTCCGTTGTTCACCAGGATGTCTTTGCATATAGAACCGACACCCATATCCTCATCAAACCGTGCCAGCGAACTCTTGTCTTTTACGAGTTCGATCGCACCCATCAGACCAACCATCCGCGTTTCGCCAACGAGTGGATGTTCGCCGAGTTTCTTCCAGCCTGCCTGCAAATAGGGGCCGATATCGTTCTTGATCCGGTCGACGAGACCTTCATCTTGCAGGATATTGATATTGGCTAGTGCAACAGCGCAGGCCACTGGATGTCCCGAATAGGTATAGCCGTGATGAAACTCACCGCCTTTGTCGATCAGCGTCTCTGCAACACGGTCGCTGATCATGACTCCGCCCAACGGCAGATATCCTGAGGTCACGCCCTTGGCGAACGGCATGAAATCCGGGCGGGTATCATAGTAATCGGCGCCAAACCATTCGCCCAGCCTGCCAAAGCCGGTTATCACCTCATCGGAAATCAGCAGCACACCGTATTCGTCACAGATACGTTTCACTTCCGGCCAGTAGCTATCTGGCGGAACAATCACGCCGCCGGCACCCTGGATAGGCTCTGCAATAAACGCGGCTACTTTGTCGGCGCCCAGTTCGTTGATTTTCGTTTCGAGGGAACGTGCGGCAAGCAGACCGAACTCATCCGGAGACAAACTATGGTCACTGCCAAACCAATACGGCTGTTCAACATGCTCGATTCCCGGAATCGGCAAACCGCCCTGCTTGTGCATTGATGTCATGCCACCGAGACTCGCCGCCGCTACGGTCGAACCGTGATACGCGTTCTTGCGGCTGATGATCGTATGCCGTTCGGGTTGGTCCATCAGGTCCCAATAGCGTCGCACCATACGCACGATCGTATCGTTTGACTCCGAACCAGAACCAGTAAAGAACACTCGATTCATGTGCGCCGGAGTAACTTCCTGAAGCTTTGCAGCCAGCGCAATTGACGGTGGGTGGGCGCATTGAAAAAAACTATTGTAGTACGGCAGCTCACGCATCTGCGCAGTAGCAGCTTCTACCAGCTCTTCGCGACCGTAACCTGCGTTGACGCACCAGAGGCCCGACATACCATCGAGAATTTTGTTGCCGTCAGCATCGAAAATATAGGAACCATCCGCACGCGTGATGATGCGAGATTTCTTTTCATGTAAGTCTTTGTGGTCCGTGAATGGGTGCAGGTAGTGGTCTTTATCCAGTTCCTGCCAATCCGCTCCGGAGCGTTTTTCCTGCGTCGCCATGGCTCACCTCCAAGGTGCAATATCTCACAATCATAGCCAACCGCAGGGCTACAGTCCTGCAGTTATCACTATCTGAAACGCAGACCCGGGGTCAGACGTTAAACATCAGGATCTCACGCTCGTATGGCGTAATGATTTCCTG
>CAYWYT010000633.1:0-1392 GCA_964462665.1 uncultured Woeseiaceae bacterium
CATGGTATTCGGAGGCACCATGGAGTCGGCCGGATTGCTGGTGAAAATTACCTCTTATGTAATCCGATGGGCACAGTCCACCGGTTCACTGGTTACCACCACCATTGCCACCAGCATCTTCTTTAATATCACAGCCTCGGACCAGTACATTGCCATCGTGGTTCCCGGACGGATGTTTGCCAATTCTTATAAGGAGCGGGGCTTGAAACCCGAAGTGCTTAGCCGCACCCTTGAGGATGGTGGTACAATCACTTCGGTACTGGTCCCCTGGAATACCTGTGGTGCCACCCAATCGAGGGTAATGGGCGTTCCCACCATTGAATATCTACCCTTTGCATTCTTTAACATCCTGAGTCCGCTTTTCAGCATCCTCTTTGCCTACCTCAACTACAAAATCCGCCGCTATGGCGATGATGAACCGGGAGATGAGAAACCCCTGACTGACGCGGACCGGAAGGACATCTAGGGAGGAACATGGTGATGAACCGAGCTAATCGGCTATAAAGGTTCTATTACCTGAAAAAAGAGAGAGCTGTCCTGGTCAGTAGATGGGGGGATATTTAAGTGGATCTGCCTCATTCATAATCTTATGGATCGCTTCAAAAAGATCCTCTGCATTGGGATTGGAGAAGTAGTCCCCATCAGAGCTATATGCCGGTCGGTGCTCTTGGGCAGTGACGGTTCTTGGTTCCGAATCCAGATGAAAATAGGCCTTTTGTTCCTCCAGCACTTTCTGCATCATATAGGCGGTGGCTCCACCCGGTACATCTTCATCAAAGAATACCACTCTTCCCGTCTTTTTCACCGACTCTACGATCATGTGGCCCAGATCAAAGGGAAGCAAGGTCTGTACGTCAATCAGTTCCACAGATATATCGAATTCTGCTAGCTGCTCAGTCGTTTTCTCTGCTATTCGCACACATGCTCCATAGGTAAGCACTGTAATGTCTTTTCCTTCCACAATTACCTCAGGTAGCCCCAGGGGAACACGAAACTGTCCCAGATTATTCGGACGATCCTCCCGAAGTCCGTAAACCTTAAGGGGCTCTATCACCAGGGCAGGGTCCTCACCCTGCAGCAGGGTATTATACATCCCTGCAGCCTGTGTCATATTCCGGGGAACACAGACATGTACACCTCTGATGGAGTTGATCACCATGCTAAGCGGGGAGCCTGAGTGCCAGATTCCCTCCAGCCGGTGACCACGTGTACGGATAATCAAGGGAGCAATCTGAGCTCCTTTGGTCCGCCAGTGGAGTGATGCCAGGTCATCACTGATGGTCTCCAGGGCATAAAGTATATAATCGAAATACTGAATTTCCGCGATGGGACGAAATCCCCGAAGTGCCATCCCGACGCCCTGACCAATGATGGTGGACTCACGGATCCCGG
>CAYWYT010000634.1:0-1389 GCA_964462665.1 uncultured Woeseiaceae bacterium
GACTGTCGCTTTGGCCGAAGCCGTTGTAGTGATACTCGATCGCACCACTCATATTCTTGCCCTTGAACATCCACGAGTAACTCAGGTTGGTCACAAACTGGACGTAGGTGTCCTTATCCGTATCCGTGATTACGAGATCGGAGCCCCAGTGCGCGCCGCCGATGCTGCGCCCCAAGCCCAAGCCCAAGACTGTATCGGCATAGGATTCGGCGAGTAGAACGTCGTACTCAAGCTCCCCGGCAAAGCCGTGGTACTTCACCGCGTAAGTAGCGACTTCTGATTCGACATCGCCACTGAGCGCATTGCGCCGAATCACGGCAGCTCCCTGCACATCATCTCCGCTGTCACGTAAATATTGTGCGTAGAGCATGTCATCACCGGCTTTGTACTCTGTATCAATCGTCGCGGGGTCAAAGGGATTTACGAGATCCATAGGCGCGTAGAACAGGCCGTTACCCCAGGACAAGGCCTGCCTGCCGAATCGAATAACGGTTTTCTCGCTTGAGTAGCCGAGCCATAGCCGGTCAAGGCGGTGTAGCAAAGCATTGTCACCAGACTCACTAATGACGTCGGTCAGATTGAACAGGCGCCGGTTGTCGTTAGGCAATCCACGCCCGAATTCGATGTATTCACCGTGCAGCCCGACCAGCTGGTAGTCCGCATTAAATCCCCAGCCGTTGCTTCGCCATGCAATGTTCAGTCGAGCGTCGGCTTGTGCGTCCAGCGAGTTTGAACCGAAAAGCGCGCGCAATGCGCTGTCGTCAGGATAGGTCTGGCCGGCCGCATTGAGCTTGGTATGGCCGGTGAATTCGAAATTGCTGTCGTCTGCCATCGCGGCAAACGAAACAACCAGCAGAATCAGTAGTGCACTAAGACGCATGCTGCTGTATGTCGTCAACGATGCGTCCATCAAGCATGCTAATCAGTCGCGGTATGTGCGCCATTACGCGTTGATCGTGGGTAGCAATGATGAATGTTGTGTTGTGCTTGGAGTTCAGTTCGCTAAACAGGTCCATCAAGCCGTCGGCGGTTTTTGAATCCAGGTTAGCGGTGGGTTCGTCGGCGAGTATCAATGCGGGTCTCGACACTACGGCACGAGCCACTGCGACGCGTTGCTGTTGACCACCCGACATCTTCGCGGGTCGGCGGTCCTCAAGCCCGGCTAGTCCAACCTCTTTCAATACCTCCATCGACTTCTCGGCTCGCTCCTCAGCAGATACGCCCTGAACCTGCATTACGAACTCTACATTCTCACGCGCCGTGAGTACCGGTATCAGATTGTAAGCCTGAAACACGAAACCGATCTTGTGAAGCCTGAGTTCTGCGAGCTCACCCTTACTTTTCGTGTCAATGCGATCGCCCTCGATCCACACCTCACCGCTGTCGGGA
>CAYWYT010000635.1:0-1387 GCA_964462665.1 uncultured Woeseiaceae bacterium
TTCTCAACGAATTGTATCGAATGTCACAGCCCTCTTGGTTCCGGATGGGAAACAGATATTGTAGATCATGATTTTTTCCCGCTAACTTTAGGGCATGATATTCAGGATTGTACCCAATGCCATACCACAGGAAATTACTCAGACGTATCTGCTGATTGTGTGAGTTGTCATCAAAATGATTATACCAGTACCCAAAATCCTAATCATGAAAGCACGGGTTTTTCAACAGACTGCGCCTCTTGTCATACGACAAACCCTGGCTGGACACCCGCTGTGATCAATCACGATTTCTTCCCACTCACACTGGGCCATGATATTCAGGATTGCAAGGAATGTCATCCCACTGGAAATTATTCAGACGTATCGGCCGATTGTGTGAGTTGCCATCAAGAGGATTATACAACTACCACTGATCCGAATCACCAGAGTTCGGGGATCTCAACTGATTGCGCTTCCTGTCATACGACAAACCCTGGCTGGACACCGGCTGTGATCAATCATGATTTCTTCCCACTCACACTGGGCCATGATATTCAGGATTGCAAGGAATGTCATACGACCGGAAATTATTCAGACGTATCTGCTGACTGTGTGAGTTGTCATCAGGACGATTATACAACTACCACCGATCCGAATCACCAGAGTTCAGGGATTTCAACAGACTGTGCCTCTTGTCATACCACCAATCCTGGCTGGACACCGGCTACGATCAATCATGATTTCTTCCCACTCACACTGGGCCATGATATTCAGGATTGCAAGGAATGTCATACGACCGGAAATTACTCAGACGTATCGGCTGATTGTGTGAGTTGTCATCAGGACGATTATACAACTACCACTGATCCGAATCACCTGAGTTCGGGGATCTCAACTGATTGCGCTTCCTGTCATACGACAAATCCTGGCTGGACACCAGCTACGATCAATCACGATTTCTTCCCCTTAACTTTAGGGCATGATATTCAGGATTGCAAACAATGCCATACTACCGGAAATTATTCAGACGTATCTACTGATTGCGTGAGTTGCCATCAGGACGATTACACAGCTACCACTGATCCGAATCACCTGAGTTCGGGGATCTCAACTGATTGCGCTTCCTGTCATACGACAAATCCTGGCTGGACACCAGCTACGATCAATCACGATTTCTTCCCCTTAACTTTAGGGCATGATATTCAGGATTGCAAACAATGCCATACTACTGGAAATTATTCAGACGTATCGGCCGATTGCGTAACATGTCATCAAAATGATTATAATCAAACCAACGATCCAAATCACCTAGCCGCACAATTTCCTACTGATTGTGTTGCTTGTCACACGACAAACCCTGGCTGGACACCAGCCACTTTTGATCATGACGGGCAGTATTTTCCTATAT
>CAYWYT010000636.1:0-1386 GCA_964462665.1 uncultured Woeseiaceae bacterium
ACTGATTATAAATAACAATAAAAGAGGCGTTTTGTGCTACCGGCTCCTGTTAATAATTTATTTTCCCTCATGAAAACCACTGTTCAACTACTTTTCTTTGTAGGCTTGCTCTTCACTGCAGCGTGTAGCTCAAAGCATGCCGGGAGCCCGCAAACAATCGATAAACCCAATATCATCTATATCCTGGCCGACGATCTGGGATATGGCGATCTGAGCTGTTACGGACAGGAGAATTTTTCAACTCCTCACATCGATCAGCTTGCAAAAGATGGGATCCGGTTTACCCGTCATTATTCGGGCAGTACGGTTTGCGCTCCCTCCAGATCGGTTCTGATGACAGGCCTTCATACTGGGCATACTCCCATCAGGGGAAATCGGGAGGTGAAGCCCGAGGGACAGGCCCCTCTGCCAGCATCAGCTATCACCATGGCCGAACTTTTGAAAGAAGCGGGATATGTAACTGGCGCATTTGGAAAATGGGGCCTGGGATTTCCAGGTTCAGAAGGAGATCCGGTGAACCAGGGATTTGACAATTTTTTTGGATACAACTGCCAGCGATATGCGCACCGCTACTACCCGGAGTACCTCTGGGAGAACACCGAAAAATTCTATCTGGATGGAAATGACTGGACAAACACAAAAACCTATGCGCCTGATGTGATTCAGGAAAAGACGCTGGACTTTATTAAGGAAAACAGGGAGAAGCCCTTTTTTGTCTATGTGCCCATTGTAATCCCCCACGCCGAGCTTGTTGTTCCTGAAGATGAGATTTTAACGAAATATCTGGGGGTCTACCCGGAGGAGCCCTATGTGGGAAATCCCGGAGCTGATTACGGTCCGGAAATGAATATTAGCATGTATTGCAGCCAGCAGAATCCACATGCCACTTTTGCTTCCATGGTCCACCGGATTGATTTGTATGTGGGACAGATTGTCTCTACCCTGGAAGAGCTTGGTATTGCTGAGAACACAATCGTGATGTTCACCAGTGACAATGGACCGCATATGGAGGGAGGTGCCGATCCGGATTTTTTCAACAGTAGCGCCGGTTTGAGGGGTGTAAAACGAGACCTCTATGAGGGAGGAATAAGGGTGCCTTTTATTGTATCGTGGCCGGGTACAGTCAAAGCTGGCCAGGTTTCGGATCATATTTCAGCGTTCTGGGATGTACTTCCCACCGTAGGTGAACTAAGCGGATTTAAACCAGATAAAACGGATGGTTTATCCTTCCTTCCTGAATTGCTAGGCAGGGAACAGGCGACGCATGAATTTCTCTACTGGGAATTTCATGAAATGGGAGGAAAGCAGGCCCTCCTGAAAGATGAGTGGAAAGCGGTCAGGCTTAATGTGAGAGAGAATCCCGACGGACCTCTTGAACTTTATAAG
>CAYWYT010000637.1:0-1384 GCA_964462665.1 uncultured Woeseiaceae bacterium
TTCCCAAAAATATATTGAAAAAAAATACAGCACAGGTAAGAATCCTGTTGATTTTGTTTTTCATGGAGGATCAGGATCTAGCTTAGAAGAGATAAGAGAAGCTATAGGGTATGGAGTGATAAAAATGAATATCGATACTGATTTGCAATATGCTTATATGGCAGGCGTAAGAGATTATATGTCTGAAAAAACCGATTATTTACAAGGTCAAATCGGTAATCCTGGTGGAAGCGATTCACCTAACAAGAAATATTATGACCCAAGAGTATGGGTTAGATCAGGAGAAGTTTCTTTCAAAGAAAGGATTATTCAAGCTTTTCACGATTTAAATAATGTTGATACGCTCTAATAAAAGTTAATCAGAGATGGAGTACCGGTATTCACGGTACTCCATTTTTTTATAACTTGCCGATTGTAGTAAAGTTTTAAATATTTTTGGACAGATAACAATAATGTAAAATGAGCATGTATGAGTTCTTGGTTTAAAAGAAAAAATAAAGGGATACAGACTCCAACGGACGAGAAAAAGGACACGCCTAAGGGGCTGTGGTACAAAACTCCAAGTGGAAAAATTATTGATTCAGATGATTTAAAGGCTCATCTATATGTGAGTCCTGAAGATGGGTATCATGTAAGAATTGGAAGTGCAGAATATTTTGAAATTCTTTTTGATGATAATAAGTTCAAAGAGCTGGACGCAAAATTAACTTCGAAAGACCCATTAGTCTTTGAAGACACAGTAAAATATACTGATAGAATAAAAGCTGCCCAGGAAAAAACCAATTTGCACGATGCTGTAAGAACGGCTGTAGGGAAATCTTTGGGAAAGGACCTAGTTATTGCTGCCATGGATTTCAGTTTTATTGGTGGGTCAATGGGAAGCGTAGTTGGAGAAAAAATAGCGCGAGCCATTGATTATGCAATTAGTAAAAAGCTACCTTTTTTAATGATATCAAAATCAGGCGGAGCTCGAATGCAGGAAGCCTCATATTCACTGATGCAGCTGGTTAAAACTTCGGTTAAACTGGCTCAGCTTGCTGAAGCAAAACTGCCTTACGTATCATTATGTACTGACCCGACCACTGGAGGAACGACAGCTTCTTATGCCATGTTGGGAGATATTAATATTGCCGAACCAAATGCTCTGGTAGCTTTTGCTGGCCCCAGAGTGGTAAAGGATACAACAGGGAAGGATCTTCCCGAAGGGTTTCAGAGGTCGGAGTTTCTATTGGAACATGGTTTTCTCGATAAGATCATAGATAGGAAGAATCTGAAAGAGCAAGTAAATTTATTTATTGACCTTATTCAAAACATTCCGATTAGAAAGTAAAGGGTTCAAATAAAAAAAGAAAAAACCTCTTCTTAAGAAATTTAGAAGAGGTTT
>CAYWYT010000638.1:0-1383 GCA_964462665.1 uncultured Woeseiaceae bacterium
GCTCGACCATTACGGAACCGTTAGCGCGGAAGCGATGTCCTGCGTCCTGATCCCCCGCCGCCAACTCGATCGCGACAGTGTCGAATACCGCGGGCACCATCTGACAAGCCATCGTGCGCTTCCAGATGAGTGAGTAGAGGCGAAACTGATCTTCGTCCAGCGAATCCTTCAGCGACTCAGGTGTGTGGCGCACAGACGTCGGTCGAATGGCCTCATGCGCCTCTTGCGCGTTCTTAGCCTTGGTTTTGAACTTGCGCGGCTCGTCAGGAACATTCTCTGCGCCATAGCGCTCGGCAATGAGTTCGCGAATTTCAGCAACGGCCACGTCGGCGAGCGTTACAGAGTCAGTACGCATGTAGGAAATCAATCCGACCTGACCTTCACCCGGGATCTCGATGCCTTCGTACAACTTCTGTGCAACGCGCATGGTCCACTGCGTATTAAATCCAAGCTTGCGCGACGATTCCTGTTGCAATGTTGAGGTCGTGAACGGTGCCGTCGGATTGCGACGGCGTTGTTTCTTGCTGATGCTTACCGCGGTGAGTTCCCCGGCGGCGGCCTCGACAACGGTCTTTTCGACCTCGCGGGCTGTCGTTTCGTTCTCGAAACTAAACTGTTCGACTTTCTCGCCTTTATACGACACGAGGCGCGAAAGAAATGGTTGTTCCTGCTTACTGACGTCAGCCTCGATGCTCCAGTACTCGCGCGGCGTGAACGCTTCTATTTCGAGCTCGCGTTCAACAATCATTCGCAATGCGGGGCTTTGCACGCGGCCGGCCGACAGTCCGCGTTGAACCTTCTTCCACAGCAATGGCGAAAGATTGAATCCAACCAGATAGTCGAGCGCGCGGCGAGCTTGCTGTGCACCGACGAGATCTGTGGAAATGCCGCGTGGATTCGCGACCGCGTCCTTTACAGCTGTTTTGGTAATTTCATGAAAGACGACGCGATGCACGTCTTTGTTATCCAGAGCTTTCTTTTCTTTGAGCAACTCAACCAAATGCCAGGATATGGCCTCACCTTCGCGATCGGGATCAGTTGCGAGGTATAAGGCATCTGCTTTCTTTAGCGAGCGCATGATCGCCTTAACGTGCTTCTCATTGCGCTCAATGATTTGGTACTTCATGCCGAAACCGTTTTCGGTATCGACGGCGCCTTCTTTCGGCACCAGGTCACGGACGTGCCCGTACGATGCAAGGACTTCGAAGTCCTTACCCAGATACTTCTCGATGGTTTTCGCCTTGGCTGGCGATTCGACGATGACGAGATTCTTAGCCATATATAGCGTTACCCAAAAATAAAAAACCGCGGACGATGCCGCGGTTAACTACGTGCTTCACAGCAGCGTGTCAAGTTGTCAATGAATCGAGCCGGTACTTTCTT
>CAYWYT010000639.1:0-1383 GCA_964462665.1 uncultured Woeseiaceae bacterium
TGGGACGCAGGTAACACTTAATGGACCAACCACAAGCGCTGGTCGTCGACGACGAACCCGACATTTGCGAGCTTCTTAGCATGACGCTCGGGCGCATGAACATCAAAGCCGAATCCGCCACCGACCTGGCGAGCGCCCGCGCATTGCTTGAGAAACAACATTTCGACATCTGCCTGACCGACATGCGTCTGCCCGACGGCGACGGTCTGGAGTTGGTCGAATGGATTCAATCGAACGCTGCCCACATGCCTGTTGCCGTCATTACAGCGCATGGCAATGTAGAGACAGCGGTGCAAGCGCTCAAACTTGGTGCCTTTGACTTCATGTCAAAACCGCTGGATCTGGGCCACCTGCGCAATATCGTTGAAAACGCCTTGAAGATCGAAGGCGAAACACCGGAGCAACCGTCGCGACTGCTGGGCGATTCGCCGACCATGCTTGAATTACGCGAAATGATCGACAAAGTAGCTCGCTCGCAGGCGCCCGTGCATGTTTCTGGTGAGTCCGGCACCGGCAAAGAGCTCGTAGCGCGGCTCATACACGACAGCGGACCGCGCTCCGATGGCCCGTTCGTGCCGGTCAACTGCGGCGCGATCCCAAGCGAGCTCATGGAAAGTGAGTTTTTTGGCCATCGCAAAGGCAGTTTTACCGGTGCCTTCAGCGACAAGATTGGCCTGATTCAAAGCGCCGACGGAGGCACCCTGTTTCTCGACGAGATCGCGGACCTGCCGCTGTCGATGCAGGTCAAACTGCTGCGAGTTATTCAGGAGAAGAGCGTGCGCCCGGTCGGAGCCTCGGGCGAAGAACCTGCAAACGCACGCATTTTGTCCGCCACGCACAAGAATTTGGCGCAAATGGTTGCTGCCGGCGAGTTTCGCGAGGATCTCTACTATCGAATCAACGTTATTGAATTGCACGTGCCCGCCCTGCGTGACCGCGGCGACGATGTCGTCGTGCTGGCCAAGCATATTTTGTCCAAGCTGGATGCGACCGCAACACTCGATGGCAGCGCCAGCAGTGCGTTGGCGGGGTATTCCTTTCCTGGCAACGTCAGGGAACTCGAAAACATGCTGGAACGCGCAGTAACGCTTTGTGCGACGGGCAAAATTACCGAAGCTGATCTGCATATGCGAGAAACGGGTGGCGGTATTAATGAGCCGCTGCTGTTTACCAATACCGATCTCAGTAATCAGGTTGAGGATGTACAGCGGCAAGCCATCGTCGATGCATTGGAGCGGACTCGGTATAACAAGACGGCCGCTGCCCGCTTGTTGGGTCTGTCGTTTCGCCAGCTTCGGTATCGGATCAAGAAGCTCGGTATCGAATAAGGAATCGCGGTTCCTACATAATCTCTGTCTTCATTGGGCTACAAATAGTGACAAT
>CAYWYT010000640.1:0-1379 GCA_964462665.1 uncultured Woeseiaceae bacterium
TCCTGGAGCTCAGCTCAGGTCGCACAGTACTGGTCGCGCACAACATCGATCTCGCGCCCAGGATCTCGGGGCTCGAAAACGGCGATACCGTTTCTTTCTTCGGTGAGTACGAGACCAACGACCGCGGCGGTGTCATTCACTGGACCCACCACGACCCGCAGGGACGGCATGTTGATGGCTGGCTGGAGCATGAGGGCCAGCGTTACAAATAGTCCTGTCCGCAAGCTCTCGTAAGCACTTGAATTAGCTATACTTGATCGAATCTTGGGGAAGATCGAATTTTGGGGAGGGGGAACAGCGATGAGCGATAAGAATAATTTCTGGACGGATTCCGATATTGGCGTGCTGATACTTCGCGTCACCGTGTGCGGCCTGATACTGTTTCACGGTATCCACAAGATCTATGCCGGGCTTGATGAGCAGATGGGGATGCTCGCGGCCAAAGGCATACCGACCTTCTTCATCTACTTCGTGTACGTCAGCGAGGTGCTCGCACCGGTGCTTATTATTCTCGGTCTCTTCGTACGGCTATCTGCGGCATCCCTGGTCCTCACTCTGCTGGTGGTTCTGTACGTTGCACCATTCCCACTCATGGCGTTAGGTGCGCACGGCGAATGGGCGATCGAACTGCAGGTGCTCTACCTGTTCATCCCGCTGTCACTGTTCTTTATCGGCCCGGGACGATTCAGCGTGCGAGCGAACAAGAGCGGTAACTGGTTGCTGGACTGACTTCTAGTTTCGTAAACCGTACGCAAATCTATTACAGCAATAAGAGTGCACAATAGGGCTCATGGAGCGTAATTATCGTGAGTACCTACGATTACTGCCGCTGTGGGCGGCGCTGCTGCCGCTCGTCACGTTTAACGTCAGCTACCTGATCGCCGTTGCATACGAACATGTGCCTGCATGCATCACGTACCTCTCGGGCTGCACCAGCGTTAGTTCGACGGGACGACACTTTCCGGAAACGCTAATTTTCAAGGTCGGGATGTTGTCCCTGGCCATTGTTTTGGCACTTACGTGGCATCGTACGGCTGCCTTTCTCGAGGCTCGCGTGCTGCGTGTATTCGCAACTATCATGGTCTTAGGGCTGATTGCATACGCCATTACCTTAGGAATGCAGGATGAGGCAATGCAGGCTCTCCGCCGGATCGGCATCAATGCTTTTGCTTTCGGGACTCTTCTGACGCAGGTATCTTTTGTCTTTCTTTATCGGCCACGGCAGACAGACGCGACTCGGAACATCTTTCGGTGGCTCGTGATTCTATGTATTGCGTTGCCGTTGGTCGGTGTCGTTTCAGAAGTCGCGAAAGCACTCGGTGCACCAAGACGACCGACGAACAATATCGCCGCATGGAACGCGTTTCTCGTCAGCAGCG
>CAYWYT010000641.1:0-1378 GCA_964462665.1 uncultured Woeseiaceae bacterium
ATTATGTTCGATTCAGGTATGAATTATGTCAAATAGACATGCAAGCTTACCGCTGCAAAGAAAAGTGGCGCTAACGTTATTGCTGACGATCTCCGCATTTGCGGCGATTAGCTATTTGATCCTGTCGAAGGTTATTGCGCCGGCATTTGAAGACCTGGAACTCGAAGCTGCGCGTAGCAATTTGGTGCGCGCCGAACAGGCTATTCAAACGGATATCAGCAACCTGGAGGCGATCACCGCCGACTGGGCGCCGTGGGATGATATCTATGAGTACGTTCTCGGCCGCAACCCTGCCTTCAGGAAATCGAATCTCGATCGTCCTACGTTGGAGAATCTCAATCTCGACATGATGGCGATTTACGCCAACGATCGACGTCTTGTCTGGGGACAGCTGTTGCTCAACGATGAAGAGCTCGATCTGGCTGAGCTAGGAATTCTTAGTCCCGGCGACACGGCATTTCGCGATGTCGCAGGACACGATACGCCTGCAGACAGAACGGTCGGTATTGTTGCCACCGAGCATGGGCCAATGATTATCAGCTCTCGGCCGATCCTCATGTCAGATGACTCTGGTCCGGTTGCAGGAGCAGTTGTGATGGCACAATTTCTCGATAGTGACCGAATGGCGTTGCTGCGAGAGCGCACCGAGGTGAATGTCGGCTGGACACCGTACCTGGAATTCGAACAGCAGCCATTGTTCGATGTCGCAGAGTTTGACGCAAACGATACACATGTTCACGAAAACGACAGATCCATCGTCAACGAAATTATCCTGAAAGACATTTTCGGTGCGCCTGCCTTGGTGCTGCGGACTGCAACGCCGCGCAAAATTTCATCGCTGGGAAATCAGACACTGAAGGCTGCCATGATGTTCTTGCTGGTCGCCGGCTTGGTGTTGACTGCAGTGATGTGGTATTTGCTGCGCAGCACGATCTTGGTGCCAATCGAACGGCTGGCCGGACACATGGCCACAATCCGCAAGAGCGGTGATCTTTCTCAGCAACTCGCCATTAGTAGCGATGACGAGGTCGGTTCGCTTGCCACTCAGTTCAATCGAATGACCTCGGAAGTGCACGAGGCTCGAAAAGCGTTGTTGTTTCAGTCGTTCAAGGCCGGCAAAGCTGATACTGCCGCCGAAGTCTTGCACAACATACGAAATGCAATGACACCGTTGCTTAACGGCGTAGAACGAATCGCCAAAGCCTTTCGCGTTGCCGACAATTTGCGTGTGAACGATGCGACCGCGCAACTGCGCGCGACAGATTGCCCGCCGGAGCGCACTGAAAAGCTTCTGCAATATGTCGAAGCTTCATTCGAACATATTAGGAATTCCAACTCGGAGGCGACCGATGACATGCGAATTGTTATGTCGCAGGCA
>CAYWYT010000642.1:0-1375 GCA_964462665.1 uncultured Woeseiaceae bacterium
CGTGGGTAGCCAGGCTCGTAAGTAGTAAGGCAGCAAATTGGTATTTCATCGGATAGTCCTTTGGTATCGACTCGAAACTACTTGAATCTTAGTCAGGACGCTAAATAATTGCAAGCTTTGTATTGACTCGATACTATTTGACCATGAACTCTGATAATTCCAACCGTATTACCGCTCTCTTAGAACGGATCGGTCGCTTGCTTACAACAGAAGCCCATGCCGAAGGCCTTTTGCCGGTTCATTGGGAGGCACTACGATATTTGAAGCGCGCCAATCGCTTCTCACAGAACGCCGCGGCGCTGACCTCTTATCTTGGTCTGACCAAAGGCACCGTTTCGCAGACCCTGGGGACGCTAGAGAGCAAGGGCCTTATCAAGAAGAATGTTGATAGGCGAGACCGGCGGAGCAAACACCTGACCCTGACATCGAAAGGACTGTCGCTACTCAAACGCGATCCATTTGAGGTAACCGCCAATGCGATTAGCGACTTCAGTAGTTCGAACCAACAACAGCTGGCAACGACACTGGAGGCCCTTCTCTCCACACAACTTACATCACAAGAACGGCGACCATTTGGTCAGTGCCGTGATTGTCGATATTTTGCGAAGCGACACCGAGATGGAGCGCCGCACTATTGTCAATTACTGGAAGAGAAGTTGATGGAGACTGATGCGATAGCCATTTGTTTTGAGCAACAGCCGGTAATTGCCAGCGACTAGTTCGGTACTGACAAATTAACTTCGTCGGATAAACGTAACGAGGAAAGTTGCCTCTCCCGGTACGCGGCTAATCGCAATGCGAACCACTCGCCGGAAGGCATAACTTCTTCACCTGGGCAGTCAATTTGGTAGAGCTTCTTGCTCATGGAACTCTTGCTTGCCAGGTTTTCGATGAAGTCTTCGGCCGTAGACGCGTGGCGCTTGCCACGCTTGTATTTCATACGCAGGTGTTGTTCGGCATCGGTCGCGCTGTAGTGCTTGCCGTTGCGGATGAACGCGCAATCGCTGCTGCCAACGGTCCGCAATAGATAATCGATCTCTGCGGGAGCTTCCTCAGCATGAGCGCTGCACGCGAGACAAAAAACAGAAACAGAAAGTATAAGGGCGAGTCTCATATTCACGATGTCTATCTCAGCAATTGGACGAGCAGCGCAAAAATTCCTAGTCCATCCATTGTTGTTACTCCTGAATTACTCTTTTATTGGACCGGCTCCGATCCGGAGTATACGGTAAACGTGCCATCGGCGTTCAGGGGCGCGAACTATCAATATACTTCTCTACATTTTTTGATGTCTATCCACCGTCTTCGTTGCAGCTCCGACTGCGGAACTGTAAAGTCGTTTTCAATGTGAAGAAAAAATCCGACTCAGATGTAT
>CAYWYT010000643.1:0-1374 GCA_964462665.1 uncultured Woeseiaceae bacterium
TCAAGTCATAATGTCGACTGCGTCACGCTCTTGGATGTGAAGTTGCAACACTATTCTTGGAATAGATAACCCTTTAGACGACAGACTTGAAAGGAAATCATGAAGAGAATTACGAAGGCTTTCGGCTCCAACTTCGGGATACTAAGCATCTTGGCGGCAATCGCTCTGTTGGACAGCAGTGCGGTTTTGGCTGCCGGTGCACCAACTGTAAAGAAGGAATTCCCTCGACTGGGTGGGATACAGATCGGAAAAACCCCGTTTGCGGGTGGTTATGCAGATCCCGCGTATCATTTGCAACTTGCGCGTCTGGATCTCGTGCTACTCGGTGGTAGTGGCCACGGAAGTACTTTGAATGATTACGCAGCCGCAATAAAGACGATAAGTCCGCAAATAGTCATTGGCAAGTATACCAATATCGCAGAGACATCTATGAATGCCAATGATGCCTCTGTTCAGCATCGCGAAAAACTAGACAGCGAGAAAGGGCCGAATACGACGAATGCGCACGACTGGTGGCTGCGTGATGCTAATGGTAACAAAATCGAAATTTGGCCTGGTACTTTCCGAACTAATCCAACTGATTACGTTAAGCCCGACAGCAATGGTGACCGATGGCCCGAGTGGCGAGCTAAGCAAGACTTCCAAATCTGGTTCAATGACGACGTCTGGGACTATGCGTATTCGGACCTGGCTAGCTGGAAACCAAAATTTCGAAATCAGGGCTTAATTGGTGATTATAGCGGTGGAAAGGTAACGAAGGAGTCGGAGATTTTTGCTGCCTATCGCCGCGGTCACGTATCCAACTGGAATGAGATTCGACGACTCGCACCGGACAAACTGATTGCCGGGAATCACAATTGGTACCTGTTTGATGATGCGGACAATAGGCTGGATCTGCAGGAGTATAAGAACCAGCTTAATGGCGGAGTCCTCGAGCGTGTAATGGGATTGGAAAGGACCATAGAGTCCGACAAAGGTTGGTCGACCCTATACACGTACTATGGCTGGTCAATGGAATATTTTATTGACCCCAAAATTGTCATCTTTAACGTGGAAGGTGAGGTCGATGACTATCAGTTTTTCCGCTACGCCTTTGCTACCTGTTTGATGAACGATGCATTCTTCGACTATTCGCCGGCCAGCGAGTATATATTTGGAACTGTCGAGTGGTTCGATGAGTTCGATTTAGCTGGTCAGGCGGGCACCAATTGGCTTGGTCTAAGTGTTTCGGATCCGCCTACTCGCCCGTGGCAGAAAGGGGTATACAGACGAGACTTCGAGAACGGAATTGCTCTAGTCAACCCGAGAGGAAATGGTACTGTTACGATTACGATTGAGGACGGTTATCGGCGGATAAATGGTCAGCAAGATCCA
>CAYWYT010000644.1:0-1373 GCA_964462665.1 uncultured Woeseiaceae bacterium
ATTCTCCACAGGCTTGTAGGTCATGTTGACTGAGGCCCTCAAACCTTCGTAATCAATATTTACCCAGCATTTTTCGTTTACTTTGATAGATGCGATATTAGATTTTTCGAAGGTAAACGGGCAATCTGTTTTAATTAGATCATAGGTGGGACTGGCGTATTCGAGGCGTAATTGTGCCTTTGGTTTAGGCAGGACTTCTTCTTTGCATGACAAAATAATTGCAAGCAATAATATCAGTATCCAATTCAGTCTGAAGATGGTTTTATATTTCATCATTTTTTCTTAATTGACAGGTTTACTTTAACCTGCTTAATTCTTTTCTTGTCAATAGCTTCAATTTCAAAAGTGTAGCCTTTATAGCTTATCGAATCCTTCTTTTTAGGAAACTTTCCCGTTATTTCAAGAATCAATCCAGCTAGGGTTTCTGCTTCAAATTTATCGTCATCAAAGAGGATCTCGTTTATTTGCAAAACTTTATAAAAATCCTTTAAGGTCGTTTTACCCTCAAAAATATAAGTATGATCATCCAATTTAGAATAAGACAGGTCATATTGATCAAATTCATCTGAAATGTCGCCAACGATCTCTTCAATGATATCTTCTAAGCTAATGAGCCCCGATGTTCCCCCATATTCATCTACTACTATGGCTAGATGGTTTTTTAGCTCCTGAAATTCCTTCAGTAAATCATCCAACTTTTTATTTTCAGGCACAAAGAAAGCTTCTCTGATGATTTTCTTCCATTGAAAGGCGCTTTTGTTGAGATGAGGAATAAGGTCTTTAGTGTAAAGTATACCTACGATATTGTCGATGTTTTCATCGTATACTGGTATTCTTGAATGGCCATTTTTTATAATTTTTTCTGTTATTACATTAAATTCTTCATTTAATGCCAGAGCAAAAATATCCATTCTTGGGCACATGATCTGTGAAGTTTCTGTATTTCCAAAATTAACAATGCCTTGTAATATTTTCTTTTCTTCTTTTGTAGTGGCTCCTTTTGAGGTCAGTTCCAGAGCCTGAGATAAAACTTCCACCGAAAAATCGGTTTGCTTTTTGCTCAGCTGCTTTTCAACTATTCCGGTGAGACTTAATAGCGGTTTACTTAAGAAAAACAAGATAGTATTTAAAAAGACCATCGGTTTAGCCATAAAAGAAGCGAATCTATATGGGTTTCTACTGGCATAAACCTTGGGGAGGACCTCGCCAAACAATAGGATCAGGAAGGTGACCAATACGATTTCTGTCAAGAATTTAATCAGCGGAGTTGTAAGATTTTTAAAAAAATAATCCCCAACATAGGTAAACAGGAGTATAAACAGAATATTGACAAAATTATTCGATATGAGAATTGTTGCGAGTAACCTTTTAGG
>CAYWYT010000645.1:0-1372 GCA_964462665.1 uncultured Woeseiaceae bacterium
GCGCCTTTCTCGGCGAATTCTTCGCAGATCTTCTTCAGATCAGCAACAACATCGTCGTTATAGTCGCCTGTTGCGTTAATCGCGTCGAGAATGCCCTGATGATTCGCACGCGCGAAGTCATGTAGCGCTGCTTCGTAGTCAACGACCTTGTTGGCCGGAACCGGGTCAATAAACCCTTCGTTAACGGCAAACAACGACAGTCCCATTTCGGCAACTGACAACGGCGAATACTGTTTCTGCTTCATTAGCTCGGTTGCGCGCTCACCGCGTTCCAACTGCGCTCGCGTTGCCGCGTCGAGATCGGATGCAAACTGTGCGAATGCTGCCAATTCACGATACTGCGCAAGTGCGAGTCGAACACCGCCACCGAGTTTCTTAATGATCTTGGTTTGAGCCGCGCCACCTACACGAGATACCGACAGACCTGCGTTAATCGCCGGACGAATACCTGCGTTGAAGAGATCGGACTCGAGGAAGATCTGGCCGTCGGTAATCGAGATTACGTTGGTCGGTACGAAAGCGGATACATCACCACCTTGCGTCTCAATGATCGGCAGTGCCGTCAATGAACCCGTCTTGCCTTTCACCTTGCCGCCGGTAATTTCTTCGATGTACTCAGCGTTTACACGCGATGCACGCTCAAGCAAACGGGAATGCAGGTAAAAAACGTCACCTGGGTACGCTTCACGACCTGGTGGACGACGCAGCAACAGCGATACCTGGCGGTAAGCCCAGGCTTGCTTGGTGAGGTCATCAAATATGATCAGCGCGTCTTCGCCCTTATCGAGAAAGTACTCGCCCATCGTGGTGCCTGCGTACGGTGCGATGTATTGCAGCGCAGGACTGTCGGCAGCCGCAGCCGCAACGATAATGGTGTGCGCGAGCGCGCCTTCTTCTTCAAGCTTGCGTACAACGCCTGCTATAGAAGAGGCTTTCTGGCCGATAGCGACGTAGATGCACTTAATGCCCGTGCCACGCTGGTTGATGATCGCATCAACAGCAACGGCAGTTTTGCCGGTCTGGCGATCACCAATGATCAGCTCACGCTGGCCACGTCCGATCGGCACCATCGCATCGATTGATTTCAGACCGGTCTGTACCGGCTGATCAACAGACTTGCGCTCAATTACGCCGGGCGCCACTTTCTCGATCGGTGCTGTGCCTTCCGCAGCGATCGGGCCTTTGCCGTCGATCGGGTTGCCGAGCGCGTCAACTACGCGTCCGAGCATTGCTTCACCGATAGGCACCTCAAGAATTCGACCAGTCGTCTTAACCGTGTCGCCTTCCGAAATGTGTTTGTAGTCACCCAGGACAACCGCGCCAACCGAATCTCGCTCAAGGTTCAACGCCATGCCGAAAGTGTTCTGCGGGA
>CAYWYT010000646.1:0-1371 GCA_964462665.1 uncultured Woeseiaceae bacterium
AGTATCATCTGCTCCGTCATTCTTGGTAGAGGAAATAATAAGGTCAATTTTAAGCAACTTAGTTAACTGTTTCAGGGTATCAATAATTGAATGGCCCTTTAAAGTACTGGTAACAATATCAACGTTCTTTCTGTTTATCTTGGTTAAATGCTCTTTGAGAATTTTTTTGCTATCCCTTTCCATGATATTATCTACCCTAATCACAGCACCACTAATTTTTGGACTGTTATACACATGGACCAGATAAATTTTGGCTTCCACAGCTTCTGCAAAATCAATGGCATATTGCAAGGTGTTTAATGCGTGGTCATTACTTCCAATAGGAACTAATATATTTTTCATACGATGAGATTTTTATAATAAAAAGATTAAAAATAATTAAAACTTCCGTGAAAATACCCGGAAGTTTTAATTATTTAATGCAATTAATTTTAGTATCTGTAATATTCAGGTTTATAAGGCCCTTCAACCTTAACACCAATATAATCAGCTTGTTCACTACGCAATTCCTCTAACTCTACACCGATTTTTTCAAGGTGTAAACGGGCTACTTTTTCATCCAAATACTTAGGTAACATATATACCTTATTTTCGTATTTATCTGAATTTTTCCAAAGTTCAATTTGAGCAAGTGTTTGGTTTGTAAAAGAGTTACTCATTACAAAACTTGGATGGCCGGTTGCACATCCTAAATTTACCAATCTGCCTTCAGCCAAAATAAGGAGTTCTTTGCCATCAATAGTATATTGATCAACCTGAGGCTTTATTTCAATTTTTGTATCACCGTATGTATTGTTTAACCAGGTCATGTCAATCTCATTGTCAAAATGACCAATATTACAAACGATAGCCTTGTCTTTTAATGCTCTAAAATGACGTTCCTGAATGATATCTTTATTTCCAGTAGTGGTAATTACGATGTCTGCTTTTGATATTACATTATCCATTTTTTTCACCTCAAAACCTTCCATAGCAGCTTGTAAAGCACAAATAGGATCAATTTCGGTTACAATAACCCTTGCGCCTGTGCCTTTAAAAGAAGCAGCAGTTCCTTTACCCACATCTCCATATCCGGCAACAACAATAACTTTTCCAGCCATCATGATATCAGTGGCTCTTCTTACCGCATCAACTGCACTTTCTCTACATCCGTATTTGTTGTCGAATTTAGATTTTGTTACCGAGTCGTTTACGTTAATAGCCGGCATAGGTAAAGTACCAGCTTTCATTCTGTCATAAAGACGGTGAACGCCTGTAGTTGTTTCCTCTGAAAGCCCTTTGACACCTTTTACTAATTCAGGATATCTGTCTAAAACCATATTGGTCAAATCTCCACCATCATCAAGAATCATATTTAATGGTTTTTTGTCT
>CAYWYT010000647.1:0-1371 GCA_964462665.1 uncultured Woeseiaceae bacterium
GGTAGTGGTGATGTTCTTTGGGGGTTTTACTTTCAATATCATGACTCTCAGCGGCCTGTTGCTGTTGATCGGGGTGGTGGTCGATGACGCCATTGTGGTGCTGGAAAATATTCATCGCCACATCGAGGCCGGTGAAACTGATTATGAACAGGCGGCCATAGACGGCACCAATGAAGTGGTCTTTGCTGTACTGGCGGCAACGCTGACCCTGGTGTGTATCTTTGCCACAGTGATTTTTATGGAAGGCATTGTAGGTGTATTCATGCGCTCCTTTGCGGTGGTGGTGTCGGTGGGCGTGGTGGCGTCGTTGTTTGTATCACTAAGCTTGACCCCTGCGCTGTGCGCTAGGTTTTTGAAGCGCGAGGTGCGCCAACCGGGCTGGCTGAGCATGCGTATTACCGGTTTCCACCAGGGCCTGGAAACACTGTACCGTCGGCTATTGGGTTTTAGCTTGAATCATCGCGTGATCGTGCTCGTACTTACCGCAATGCTGGTTTGGTCTACTGGGTGGTTTATGGGACAGCTTGGCAGTGAGTTTTTTCCGGAGGACGATGAGTCACGTTTTCAGGTTAAATTGAAGACGCCGCTGGGTTCCTCGATTGATTACATGGAAACAAAAGTCGTTCAGGCTGAATTGATATTGGCCGATGTGCCTGAGGTACAACGCGTACTGAGTACCGTTGGCAGCGGTCAGGGTAGTGAGGTCAACGAAGCGACGCTTAATGTATTGCTGTCGGGACAGGCCGACCGTAAGCGGCCACAGCGGGCGATCATGGCCGAAATGCGAACGGCGGTACAGCAGGTAACCGGTGTGCAGGCCTATGTCAGTTCTTACCCGATGTTCGGTTCTGCTGGCGGGGAGCCCTTTGGTGCGTTTATCACTGGTCCGGATTTATACCGCGTGGCGGAGCTGGCCGGGGAGATGGAGCAGCGCCTGAAACAAATCCCGGACTTTGGCGATGTGCGCATGGAGCTGAAAATGGACAGGCCCCAATTGTATTTTGATGTCGACCGCAACCGGGCACAGGCGCTTGGCATCAGCACCCAGCAGATCGGCGACACCGTGCGGGTACTGGCGGGCGGGGCGGATATCGCCAAGTACAATGCCCTGCCCGGCGACGGTGAGCGCTACGATGTGCGCCTGGCGGCCAGGCGCGACAGCATGCAACGGGCCCGCGACCTGGAGAACGTGTACCTGCAGGGCCCGGCGAATGAATTACTGCCCCTGGGTTCCGTGGTCGACATCAAGGAATCGTTCGGTCCGGCCAGTGTTAACCGCTTTAACCTGGCCTTCGCCGCTGAATTCAGCTCGACCCCGCAGATGGACCTAGGCCAGGCTGTGAACGAGTTCAAGGCCCTGGGCGATGAACT
>CAYWYT010000648.1:0-1370 GCA_964462665.1 uncultured Woeseiaceae bacterium
CAGAAAAGATACTAATTGAATAAACTTAAATTTATTCTGAAATGCGTTTTTGTAACATTTATTTACGAAATTAAAGGTGTTTTAGCATTAAAAATGACTTAACAAAGATTAATATGATGACAAAACACATATTTATTATTGCATGCTTATTTCTTGGATTCAATTTACATGCTCAGGAAGAACAAAATCAAGAAGAAGAAACAGAGCAAGAAGGTCAGAGTCGTGATTCTCAGGCCATGGATGCAACAGCTACCCAATGGAGTTTTCAAGCGGCTTACCAGTCAATGCCTGATTATTATGATGACATCGTCAATGGAGAGGAACGTAAGGCAGGGTTGGATAATTATGTTCAATTACGGGTTGTAGCCCCAGTGCCGCTCAAATCAATGACTATTTTACCCAGATTAACAATTCGTCATTACGAAGATGTCAATACTGGAAAATCTGGTTTTGGAAATACAGAATTATTTGCACTAGTTATTCCTAAAGCAACAGATTGGGGCACCGGAAGAACTGGAATAGGCCCTTTAGTGACCGCTCCTGGAAGCGAAGGTGTTTCAAAAGATGAGTGGGGTTACGGTTTTGCGGCAGCTATTGTCAATAATTCCGGGCAGTGGTTCTATGGTTTGCTCTTTACTCAAACCTGGAGAAGTATTGATCCTAATACCCTGCCAGCAGGACAATCAGATGCGAACCCTTTAGGAATAGCTCCCTTTGTTGCTTATCGATTTGGCACTTCAGGAATTTACTTGCAAACCGCAGATATGGTTGCATTATACGACTGGAATACAAGTGGATTCTACCTTCCATTAGGCTTACGTTTTGGAAAAGTATGGGTGATGGAAAAAGCTTCATGGAATGCATATGTTGAGTATAAAACCAGTGCTATTTATGATTCATGGGAAGGACCTGCTGTAAAAAATTCATATCGAATTAACCTATCTTATACAATGCCTGTTGGAAAGAAATAGTTCCTGCTGGCGAAGTAAGTTCTAAGGGCTAAGGACTAAGTATTAAGTATATCTTGTACGTCCCTGATATAGGTTGACCACTTTTAAAGTGTAAACCCTAAACCCAAAACTCAAAACCCCACGTTAGTTATGGCGAATATGACTAACTATTAGGGTATTTCTTTATTAGTTTTTAGGAAGGGGCAGGTTCATTTTCCTAAGGATCTCAACGTACCTTGCGTTATCCTTAAGCTGCTCATAATATGAAAATCTTGGTGATATATATGGCATACCAGAACCTCTGATTTCATAATCCTTTTCAAGGGCTTCTATTGCCTTTTCATTATTTCCCAAATAAATATTCCTTTTCACTTTTAATTCTGTGGTCAAATAACAGTCATTTCCATAGATGCCATTCAT
>CAYWYT010000649.1:0-1365 GCA_964462665.1 uncultured Woeseiaceae bacterium
GGGAAGGTAGAAGAGGGACTGGAACTTTTAAGGCAGAGTTCTGAAATAAATCCTGCCTGGAAATATGCAGGATATGGTCCGGCGCTTATCGTGAACGGATATATTAAAGAAGGAAGAGCTGTTCTTAAAGAATTGGAAGGTATGCCAATAAATGCTTACAGAGCGTATTGTACGGGTATCATGTATGCTTATTTGGGTGATTATGACAAATCTTTTGAATATTGGAATTATGAACACAAGCCTGCCTGGTACCCATGGTTAAGAACAGCGCCTTTTCCAAATGATCTTATCGCTGACCCCAGGTTTTTAAAAATGATTAGAGATATGAATTTACCCGATCCTGCACCCTTGATTTATAATCCGGTGTAATAGAAAATAGATACTATTTTACAAGATGAAGTTTAATAAATTAATATCAGAGCTTAAGCGAAGGCATGTTTTTAAATCTACCATTGCCTATTTAGCAATTTCATGGATTGTCATTCAAATTGCATCAACCATCTTACCAACTTTCGATGCTCCTGATTATATCCTTCAAGGCTTGATTTATGTTATGTCTATTGGGCTTATTTTTTGGATTGGTTTTTCCTGGATGTATGATTTAACCGCAGACGGAATTCAAAAAACTGAGGGTGAAGGCGTTGATGAAGAAACATTAAAACTAACTAACCGCAGATTGAATAAAGTGATTGCGGGTTCTCTCAGCTTAGGTGTATTATTACTTTTAGCAATTAGTTTTTGGGCAGGTTCAAATTGGAATGACAAGCCAACTTCGCCAGAAATTAAAAAAGTAGCCGTTATCCCTTTTGTTCAAGATACAGATAGCGTAGAAGAAGCATACTTTGAGACGGGAATGACCCAGGCACTTATCGATGAATTGTCTAAAGTAGATCAACTGGCAGTTATCAACAAAAGGTCGACGAAAGTTTTAACCTCAGGTTTTGACAATACCAATTCGTTAACTTTAAATGTGATCAAGGGAATTGATTATTTTATAGATGGGGTCCTGGAGCGGGAATTAAATATGATTAACATCCATATTTCGCTTAGAGAATCCATAGATGCTGAGCCAGTCTGGCAAAAAAGTTATTCCAAAGATTTTTCTGAAGTAAGGGTATTATGGGCCAATGTTGCCGCTGATCTTGCCAGTCAAATGGGTATTATTGTCAAGCCGGAAGATGCGCTGCTCTGGTCAAGTCTTCGACCGGTTAAGCCAGAAGCCTATGAGCTGTATTTAAAGGGAAAACACTATTTAAATAAATCAACACCGGCCGACTGGCAGCGAGGCTTGGTATATCTGCAAGAGGCCCTGGATAGCAATCCTGCCGATGCATATACTTATGCATGGCTTGCAGAGGCATATGT
>CAYWYT010000650.1:0-1362 GCA_964462665.1 uncultured Woeseiaceae bacterium
GGGGTCACTTATGCGTATGAGTCGATCTCTTATTGGGACAAGAAGAAGCAGCAGTCCAGAGCAAAACGAAAATGCATTGGCCGGGTGGATCCACAAACACAGAAGATCATTCCCACCCGCAAAAGAAAAAAGCCAGCCGTTGTAAAACAGGCCAAACGAGGGCCGGTGCCCGCTACCCGTCTTGCTCGCAGCTTCTATGGAGCAACCTATCTCTTCGATTGTATAGGTAAAGATACCGGCGTGACAGAAGATTTAAAAGCCTGCTTTCCCGAGAGCTACAAGCAGATCCTCTCCATAGCCTATTACCTGATCCTGGAGGACAGAAATCCTCTCAGCCGTTTCCCCCGCTGGGCAGCCATCCATCGGCATCCCCACGGCGAAATTATCTCTTCTCAGAGAAGCAGCGAGCTTTTCGCTTCCATCACCGAGGAGGCCAGGCAACGCTTCTTTCAGCTTCAAGGAAAACGTCGTATGGATAAGGAATACTTAGCCTATGACAGTACATCGATCTCCAGTTATTCAAAAAGACTCAGGCAGGTCCGTTACGGCAAGAACAAAGATCATGAGCATCTGGCACAGATCAATCTCACTCTGCTCTTCGGTCAACAATCACGTCTGCCTTTTTATTACAGGAAGCTGGCTGGAAACATTCCCGATGTGAAAACCCTGAAGAAACTGCTGACAGACATGAACACGCTGGGCTACAAGAAGATTAAGGTGGTTCTGGATCGAGGATTCTTCAGTGCGGCCAATATCAACGATCTTTACCGGCATCATCTGAAGTTTCTACTCGCTGCAAAGGTATCGCTTAAGCTGGTAAAGACACACCTGGATACGGTACGAGATACAATGCGCAGCTGGACTCATTATTGTCAAGATTACCAACTCTATGCTTATTCCCTGCCGATTACCTGGAATTACGTACAGGACCGCCCCTATAAAGGCGATACGATCAAAGCAGATCGTCGAATGTATCTTCATCTGTATTTTTCTCCGGATCGGGCCTTGGAGGATGAAAAAGCTTTCAACAACCGGCTGGTTCTCTGGCAGGAGGAATTGGAGAGTGGACAGCGGCACCCCGATCACGAGAAGCAATATGCCAAATATTTTGAGGTGAAAAGCACACCGGTTCGAGGCACAAAGGTCATTGCCAAAGAAGAAGCTCTGGCTGAGGCCAAACGCAATTACGGCTATTTCGCCCTTGTCGGCAATGACATAAAGGACGCGGTGAAGGCACTTGAGGTTTACCGGAATAAGGATCTTGTTGAAAAGGCCTTCGATAATCTGAAAGATCGATTGAATATGCGTCGAGTGGCAGTCTCATCGGAACAGAGTCTGGACGGGAAGCTCTTTGTACAGTTC
>CAYWYT010000651.1:0-1358 GCA_964462665.1 uncultured Woeseiaceae bacterium
TGATGCGGCTTCGTATCTTAAGTTTCGGGCCATGGGGATGGAGGAATTGGAGAAATCGAGTCCTATCAATGTTTGTTTCACGGACTGACCCCTAAGATGTGAGCGTCGATGGGAATGGATAGCCACTGACAACTCCTCCACCCTCAATCCACCCCGACCCGCAAATCCCTAACACTCCATAGAACACCCTTCGCACCACGACCGCTTCCCCGCATCGCTCGCGCACCGTCCTTCCTCTTCGGACCGAAGCGTTCCCGAGCGCCAGCAAACGCCTCGTTCACAAACGCCTTGCTACCGATCACCGCACCATCCGTAAAATATCTCACCCGGCATCGCAGCATCCGCCCGTAGGGGATTTCCACAAGTTTCTCCTCCAGGCGATTCTTCTCCTCGGCACTCATGCCCTTGCGCGTCCGTTTCACGACCGTTTCGCCGCTCCGTGCCACCCGCGTCTCCTGTTTTTCCACCGCTCCAGATAGCAAAACTCTCCTATATTCTCGCGAAACATCGTGCGCCCACAGATTCGCCTCCGCAGCAACTCCCTTATGCGCACGCATCGCCCTGACAAGCCCTGCCCGCGCCTTCTTCCCGTTGCCCTTCGCGCCACCACCCACCGCCTCGCCGTAGCTGCTCCACCGGTATTGCGCCGGATCCTTCACCATCCCGGCACGCACCGGATTCAGATCAATGTAGGCCGCCATCGTCTTGCAGGCCACGCCATCCTCCACAATCACGCTCTTGAAACGCCCCTCCCACAAAGTTCCGGAGCGTTGGTGTTCGCGGTTGTGCCACTGCGTGTAGCGCTGCATGAAACTCTTCATGAACTGGCTCAGGTCATGCATCCGGTAGGTGAAACGTCCGTGAATCGCCTCCACGCATGACTCGTCCGCCAACGCGTCCCGGATCTTCTGCCGGGCCCCCTTCAGCTCCGCTGCCACTTCCGCCACCTGGGCCTCGTTGTAAATCGTCCCCAGGCGCTTGAGCAACACCCCGTCCGACAGCCCGCCCTCCGGCATTGGCGGCACCTCCAGAAGAATATGGAAGTGATTGGACATGAAACAGTAGGAAAGGATTCGGCAACCGGAAAAGTTCTCATACATCCGCATAAACATGCGTTGCCGTTCCCGCTCCAGATCGCCGAACACGAACTCCCGGTTCACCGCCCGACTCACGCAGTGATAAATCACCGGCCTGGCCGACTCCGGCTTCGGAGCAATAATCCACCGCGCACGCCTCATGTCCCCACCCTACCCGAATCCGCAAACCCGTCAATTCGATTCTCTATAAAAGGTCTGTCCCTTACTCTTACGAGCACCTATGTCAGGCATAAGCGGATGCACGGAGTGAGGCGAGTATTT
>CAYWYT010000652.1:0-1354 GCA_964462665.1 uncultured Woeseiaceae bacterium
CAGTATAATAAAATGATGATCACGCAGCGATCGGTGTTAGAAGATCATGCTTTAAAAATGGCGTAGGTTTGCCTTAGCAGGTGCAAGGATTGCGCCCACGAAGTTGGTTTGAAAATCTGGTCTCTCAGCCAGCGGATGAAGGTCACGCCAGTCTGCTTGAGCCTCTGCCAGCTTTCGTAGAGTTCTGGCAGCCTCCCCCCTAGTCGGCGGGTTTCACTCTGCGCCTGCTCAATACGCTTGTCCATTCGCTCGCGGTTTGTTGTGTTGTCGATGTCCTCTTCTTCCCTGATGGCTTCTTCAAATCGGGTCAACAGATTGTGGCTTAGGGTGATGAAGAGCGCCTGCATTTCCCGTGCGGCCTCCGTGCTCCCCCACGCCTTGATCTCGCCGAGCTTGTTCTTGAACACATCAAATATTTTCTCGATGTCCCAGCGCATGCGGTAGAGCTGGGCAATGAGTCCCGGGGGGAAGCTTGAGCTTGTCAGGTTGGTCAGGAAGACCAGGTCGCGTCCGCTCTGCGGGCAGCGGTAGGTGATGCGCCGCAGCATGACTCCGCCGCCGTATCCTGCGAGTTCGTCGCTGATTACCCCGGCGTTAACCGGATCCGCGGAGTCGAACCCGAGGGGCATCGGACTCACCGGTCGCATGTTGTCTTTTTCAAGGCTCAGGAAGTAAATGCCGCCCGCCTGCTTCCACTTGAACCACTGAGCGAAGTCGATGCCAGCCTTATCCCACACGTAGATCACTTTCCTGCCCTTCGGCGCGCCCTGTCGCAGATGCTCCCTATCGAGGGACTTGAGTAGGGTCATGTCGTGGTTTTTCTCTGTCTTTTTCCTCCGCTTGCTTTCTTTTTGATTGCCCAGGACGAGGTGATTGCAGGTGAAGTTGCGCAGGTTCAGGGTGTAGAGGTGGCCGACGGCTGTTTTCCTTCCCTTGTAATCACGCTGATCATGGGAGGCGGCGGCATGGAAGTGGCCGTCCCCCGCGAAGATCTCAAAATCATCAAGGGCCGCAAGGCTTGCCGGACCGGGATGGGATGGATGGTTACGCGGAGCGGTGGCGAGATACTCGTCGAGAAGGCTACGGAGGTGGCTGCGCCGGCGCTTGCTCTTGAGGGCGTCAAAGAACTGGGCCGGGGTGAGCCCTGCTTCCCCGCCGCTGGAATTAAAAAGACTCTGGAGAAAGGCGCGCCCAGAGGGCTCGTTGTCGAAAACGCGGAAGATGCCGGTATCGATCCAGTCGTGATCCCCGACCACCGGGCAGGAACGCTGGTGTTCTGCTTTGTCGAGGATGCATGTTAGGGGTTGGCGGAAGCGGCGGTAAGTCTCGGATGTCATTGTTAGTAAATGGGCCA
>CAYWYT010000653.1:0-1350 GCA_964462665.1 uncultured Woeseiaceae bacterium
AAGTAGGTTAAATGAAATTTATTAGAAAACAATTAGATAAAGTTAAACCTCACTTTGACAAAGGAGGTAAACTTGAGAAATATGCTCCGGCATACTACGGAATAGAAACCTTTCTTTTTGTTCCAAATCATACCACAAAACACGGAGCTCATATTCGTGATGGAGTTGACCTCAAAAGGGTAATGATAACTGTGGTCATAGCGTTGTTACCTGCACTTATATTTGGTATATGGAATATTGGATACCAGAATATGGGCGAGGGTAAAGAATTTTTGGAATATTTTATGTTTGGTGCCATAAGGTTCCTGCCAATGGTGATTATTTCTTATGGAGTAGGGCTTGGAATTGAATTTGCATATGCAATCTTTAGAGGTCATGAGGTGAATGAGGGTTATTTGGTAACCGGATTGTTAATTCCTATGATTATGCCCATTGATCTGCCTTTGTGGATGTTAGCCGTTTCGGTGGTATTTGCTGTATTAATTGGGAAAGAAGCTTTTGGCGGAACAGGAATGAATATTTTGAACCCGGCTTTGGTAGCAAGGGCTTTTGCCTTATTCTCCTATGCACCTTATATGTCAGGTAATACGGTTTGGGTGGCTGATTCGGTAGCGGATGGTGTTTCAGGCGAAACCGTTTTGGGATCGCTTGCAGGAGGTGTTATTCCGAACACGAGTGTATTTGACATGTTTATGGGTTATATGCCTGGTTCTGTTGGTGAAACCTCAGTTCTTATGATATTATTGGGAGCGGGATTGTTAATTTTAACCGGAATTGCAAGTTGGAGAATTATGATTTCCTGCTTGGTGGGAGCTTCTTTAATGGGCTTCTTATTTAATATTCTTGGAAGCAATACCAACGAACTATTAAACTTTCCATGGTGGAAACATCTGATGGTTGGTGGATTTGCATTTGGTTTGGTTTTTATGGCTACAGATCCGGTATCGGCAGCTCAAACGAACAAAGGAAAATGGATCTACGGATTTTTAATAGGAATCTTCGCTATTCTTATTCGAGTGGTGAACCCAACTTTGCCTGAAGGTATGATGATGGCGATTTTATTAATGAATGTCTTTGCTCCAACTATTGATCATTACATTATTGAAGCTAATGTAAAGAAAAGAAAAAAGAGATTACAAAAAGTTAACGTATAATTATGGATAGGAATAGTAATTTATACACATTTATTTTTGCGGTGATATTAGTTGTTGGTGTGGCGGCGGCTCTAGCCTTCACAGCGACTACCTTAAAACCATTGCAGGCAGAGAATGTGAAAAAGGAAAAAATGCAAAACATTTTATCCACTATTGGTGTAAATGTTAGTAGAGATGAGGCTGGGGTTCAGTTTAT
>CAYWYT010000654.1:0-1348 GCA_964462665.1 uncultured Woeseiaceae bacterium
ATAGTTTCGCATTATTGGCAATTCCGTTTTTTGTATTGGCAGGTGAGATTATGAAACGGGGAGGTATTGCCAATCGACTGATTAATTTTGCAAAATCTTTGGTTGCAAGTCTTCCAGGCGGCCTGGCTTATGTAAACGTTTTGGCATCCATGCTTTTTGGAGCTATTTCTGGCTCAGCCCTTGCAGCCGCTTCTGCAATAGGCTCTATAATGACCGATAGAATGGAAGAAGAAGGATACCCGAGAACATTCAGTGCCTCAGTAAATATCACCTCTTCAACAACAGGTTTATTAATTCCGCCTAGTAACATTCTTATTGTATATGCCTTAGCAAGTGGCGGAACTGCCTCTGTAGCGGCCTTGTTTATTGCCGGATATATACCGGGAATATTACTGGGATTTGCTATTATGGGATATATCGCATTCATTGCGATTAAAAGAGGTTATGCAAAAGGAAGAAGGGCCACTTTATTTGAAGTATGGACTTTTTTTAGAAAAGCCTTTTTCAGTTTATTATTGTTAGTCATCGTGGTTGGAGGGATTGTCGCAGGAATTTTCACGGCTACTGAAGCTTCGGTAATTGCGGTATTATATGCCGCTGTTTTGTCTTTGATTTATGGCGACATGAAAACAAAAGATTTCCCGGAAGTATTGTTGTCAAGTGTAAAAACAACGGCAGTAGTGATGTTTTTGATATGTACCTCGATGGCCATGTCCTGGTTGTTTTCTTTCGAAGGCATTCCAGAAATGATCAGCACATTTTTATTAGAGCAGTTAAATAATAAGTTTGCCATCTTTTTAGCGATTAATGTTATACTACTCATCATCGGAACCTTTATGGATATGACTCCTGCTGTATTAATATTTACACCAATTTTTCTTCCAGTGGTTACAACCTTAGGAATGGATCCGGTACATTTCGGAATTGTGATCGTATTGAACCTTTGTATAGGCATATGTACGCCTCCGGTAGGAACCTTACTTTTTGTAGGAAGCGGTGTGGCAAAAGTTTCGGTGACCCAAGTAATAAAACCCCTGCTCCCGTTTTTAGCAATCATGGTTATTGTTTTAATGCTGATCAGTTATATACCAGAAATATCAATGTTTTTACCAAGACTATTTAATCTATAAAGAATAAAAATGAGTAAAGTAGTTACTTTTGGAGAGATCATGCTACGATTGGCACCTCCGGGATTTTTAAGATTTTCACAAGCGAATCAATTTGATGCCATTTATGGTGGTGGAGAATCTAATGTGGCAGTATCACTTGCCAATTATGGTGTTTCTGTTGATTTTGTAACGCGTTTGCCTAAAAATGATATTGGAGCATGTGCCATGATGGAAATGCG
>CAYWYT010000655.1:0-1345 GCA_964462665.1 uncultured Woeseiaceae bacterium
TTAAGACACGAAAAATATAAAAAATCATCCACACTACAAAATTAGAATTATTAATTTTCCGTGACTTCAATCTTTTTTGTTTTGTTTAAGCTAAGAAAGTAATGACATTAAATACACTATAATCTTTACCTAATTACCTTTACAAAATCATTTTACGTGATATCATAAACGTAAAAAAAAGGAATTTATTGAATACCCAACAAACTTAAAAGCCATAACATCATATAAATATGAGCGCTAATACTTTGCTGATCTACCTTTGGGTAAAGAATTTTTAATAAAAGTTCTTAAATCGTCATTGGCCAGTTTAAGATCTTCTTTACGCAAATACATCATGTGTCCGCTGCGATAACCCTTAAAATCCATTCGATCTTTCATTTTACCGCTAGGGTCCATTTGCCACATGGTATACTTGGTGTTGAAGTATGTGGTAGCTCCATCATAATATCCGGCCTGAAATAGTATATTCAAATATGGATTTATAGCCATGGCCTTTCGCAAATTTTCACGGGTATTATTATTCCTTGTATCCCAAGGATGTACAGAACCAAACATATTGTATTTGACATCAGTCTTAAATTTCAGATGTTCACGTATATAATAATTGATGGCTGGCGTAAAGGAATGCAACCAGGACGTTAGTTCCGCATTGTACTCGGGTTTTGTCCCGGCTACTGTTTTATCAAAACCTAAATATCTGGAATCAAGACGACCAATCGTATTGGCAGATTCATCCCTTAACAATTCCTTCCAGAAAAAACCAGTTGGTACGTCAAGGTTATGCTCCAATATTGATGCTGACGACAAGCCGGAATAATAAGACATTTTTTCAGCTATCTTCTTTTTTTCATCCAAACTCAGTGAGGCTCCTTTTGCTATGGCTGGCATTAAATGGTTTAGCGCATAATTCTCAGCTTCTGGTAAAACATCGAGCAAGTCTTTCTGTTGCAAACTAATTGGGAGCGCTTTATGATACCATGCAGCAGCTGTAAAATAAGGTAAATTCAAGGCTGAGGAAATGGCAGGATCTGATTTAAAAAAATTATAATCAGCAGGAGATACTAATATTACTCCATTGAGATACATCCATTGCTTTTCCTGTAATTCTAAAGCCAATCCCGAAACTCTTGTGCCGCCGTAGCTTTCTCCTATGAGGTATTTCGGTGAAAGCCATCTGTCATGACGACTCACAAAAGTATTCAGCCAATCAGCTAAGTATTTTATGTCAGCATTGATACCAAAAAAGGTTTCTTTTTTAACCTCTTCCCCATCTTCCGGAATAGTTCTTGAATATCCGGTATTCACAGGATTCACAAAAACAATATCTGCAAGGTCAAGAATCGAA
>CAYWYT010000656.1:0-1345 GCA_964462665.1 uncultured Woeseiaceae bacterium
ATTGATACTGACATTACATTAAAAGATCTGGTGAACTACAAAACGATGGAAAAACCAGTTTTTTTTAATTATGACTTTACAGCAGATTGCAATGACAACATTTTCTACCTGGCACATAAATACTTGAAATTCTTCCTGGACATGTCTGATAAGGAATATGAATACTGTTCGTACACTATGAGATATGACTCCTATAAATTAAATGAACAGCTTAGTCTTGAACTTGTATGGGAAGGCTCAGTTCAAGAAGATGTTCTTGGGCTTGAATATCATCCCAGGTTTTATACAGGGAATTTTAAAAAATATTTTAGCCAAAATTCTTTATGAATCAAGAACAGTAAATGTATTTACGCCATTACTTTTATAGACTTAAAAATAAACTATGAACATCGTTATCATCGGAGCAGGGGGCGTGGGAGGCTATTTTGGTGGTAAGTTGACCCAAGCGGGATATCACACCACTTTTATCGCCAGAGGCCAAACGTTTGAGAAGATCATACAAAATGGTCTGCAAGTAAAAAGCATATTGGGAGATTTTCATGTATATCCTCATGTCACAGACCAATATGATGTGATCAAAGAGGCTGACCTTATTTTGTTATGTGTAAAATCCTGGCAAATAGAAAAGCTTGCCACTAAAATAAAACCCCTTTTAAAATCATCAGCTACCGTTCTTCCTTTGCAAAATGGCGCAGATAATGCCGAACGCCTGTTGAAAATCCTTAATGAGGAAAATGTGATTGCCGGATTGTGCCGCATTGTGAGCAAGATCGAAAGTCCGGGAGTTATTGACCACTTTTCTTATGAACCGGAGATCATTTTTGGAGAAATTAATAATGAGTTAACTGAAAGGATTTTGAACATAAAAACAGTGTTTGACAAGGCAGGCTTTAAAAACCTGATTTCTGAAAATATCCAGCGAGACATTTGGCTGAAGTTTCTTTTCATTACCTCTATTAGTGCAATGGGAGCATTGACTAGAAGTGTGCTCGGTAAAATGCGTGAGGATCCTTATTTGCGTGAAAAACTAATGGTAACGGCGAATGAAATAGTGACTGTTGGTAATGGTTTAGCCGTAGACATCAATGAAAAGGATATTGACAACTGTTTTGAGATCATTGACAAAGTCGATTACGACACGACCATGTCATTGCAAAGAGATATCATGGAAGGCAAACCCAGTGAATTAGATAATTTCAATGGCTATATTGTAAAAAAAGGTGATGAATTAGGTATCGATACACCTGTTAATGATTTTATTTATTACAGTTTAAGACCCATGGAGGAAGAAGGGAGAAGTGTTAAGTGTTAAGTGTTAAGTGTTAAGTGTTAAGTGTTAAGTGTT
>CAYWYT010000657.1:0-1340 GCA_964462665.1 uncultured Woeseiaceae bacterium
CGTACCTCGACCAGCTTGAACGTGGCGCTGCGTTTTCGGAGTCACTGCTCGCTGATGTGAGGGCGGTACTTGATCGCGTTGGTGCGCCAGGTTCGGATGACGATATCGCGGACGAGTTGGCGTCGCTGGCGGACAAGGTGAAGAATGAGAGCGGTGCCTCAACCGAGGAAAAACGGCGCGCTGCGCTTGCCGAGTCGCTGGTCGGAATTGCGGCCAGCCTGCGTTAAGCAGACAGGCTGCTTACGGCCAGAAGCCGTCATTCAGGCATGAGCAATCAGACACCTGAAGTTTGCGCCAATGGTGTAGCTGCCATCCGCTTGGCGAAAGGAAGCGAGTGCTTCAGTGTGGGCAGAGTCGACGGCTTCCTCACTCGAGTTTTGCATCGCTTTTACGGACACGCCAGAAGACTTAAGTCCTCTAAGAGCGGTTGCTAAATCCGGGTATTGCCATGGCGACTCAACGTCAAATACCTCGGTTGGACTAAGGCCTGCATTCGCGGCGAAAGAGCGCAAGACCGATTCATCTGACAATGCGAAGGGCCCCGGCGCGCCAGGTGGTGGAGGCGGAAGCAGCGGCTTAAGCGCCGCAAGTAGTGCAGCGGCCTGCATCCCTTCAGGCACACCCCAGGTCATAATTAGGATGCGTGCATCAGCCTTGGCCACCCTCTTCGCCTCAGCGAGCGCAGCACCAGCATTGCCAGCATACTGGAATGAGTTGAAACCAGTAACCACGTCGAAGGTCTCGTCAGGGAAGGGAAGATCTTCCAAATCACCAACATGAAAATCACCGTCTGGCACGCGTGTCTGGGCTATGGCGATCAAATTTGCTGTGGCGTCCAGTCCCGATACGCGAGCCCCTCTTGCGGCGGCGATTTGTGCAGCCATGCCAGACCCGCATCCTGCGTCTAAATAGGAGGTACCCGGTCCAATGTTGACGCGGTCGAGCGCGGCGAGATATACGGCACGACACTGCCCCTCTTGAATGTCAGCCCAGTCAGCGGCACGCGCGCCCCACAAACGGCTATTCGCTTCGCCCGTATTTCTCGTCTTATCAGTTGCCATGGTGCTCTCCTTTTGACCCATACTTGCCGCTCATATTCTCAACTTCTTGCACTACTGCGAAACCAGAAGATCGCTCGGCGGTTAGCGTTCTACTTCAAGTGTCATCGCAGAAGGCCGTATCGGCTGTGCTTCCTCAACATGGAGCGCCCGAGTGAGCTGGCGGTCGAACACCATGACCAATACGCCGCCGGTTGCAGCGATTGCGGCGTGCATAATCCAGAACGATGTGGGGCTCATTTGCTCGTAGAACCGTCCAACCCAACCAATAAGATTATTCGC
>CAYWYT010000658.1:0-1338 GCA_964462665.1 uncultured Woeseiaceae bacterium
CTCTTTGCAATTACAAAGTCTGACGGTTCCTGGGTATATACCATCGACAATGAACCCGCCATGGATGTTATCCAAAAATTTTTAGGTAGTGAGATATCTATCAATAAACCAACTGAAGGTTTGGTTCGTTTGGATTCAACTTATCCTTTGCAATTGCAAAGAGCATCAGGAACTCCTATTATGAAACCCGTATTACTTTGGAACACAGCCGATAATTCTGTAATGATAGGCGGACAAGTGAAAGAAGGTCAACAATTTCGTTTTTCACTGCCTCCAGATTTTGATGTAATTGATACCGTTGTTGAAAGTACAAAGATGGTAAAGGAAAAAAATATGCCTGATGCTGATGCATTGATTGTATTTTCTTGTGCGGGCAGGTTGGAATCATTAGGACCAATGAGTTCTGTAGAAATAGAAAGATTGGCCGCAATTTGGGCCAAGCCAATGATAGGCTTTTTCTCACTGGGTGAATTTGGAAAGGTTGATGATAGCCATTGTGAATTTCACGGCACTACAGTAAGTTGGGTGGCATTAAAAGAAAAACAATAAACACAAACACATGAAAGCAAAATCAATTAAAGGAAAGTCGACCGAAGCAATTAATACTGCATTGAAAGATAGTATGGCAGATGGCTTTAAGCCTACGCTGGCCATTGCATTTATATCCAAAAAACAGGACTGGCAGGCTATCAGTAAGTTGCTTGATTCAGAAGCTATTGCTATATATGGTTGTACAACCAACGGCGAATTTATAGATGAAGAACCCCAAAAAGACTCAGCTGCCATTCTACTTCTAGACCTCAACAAAGATTTTTTTAAAATTTACTTTGAAGAATATCCAAATAAAAACTATCGTGAAGTTGCCTCGATTATTACGAAAAGGGCAAAAGAAAAATTCAATAAACCCGTCTTCATCTTGGGGTTGAGCAATCCCTCAGTGGACGGTGAAGAAATTCTGCACGGAGTTGAAGATATCGCCGGAAAAGAGGTGAACGCCTTTGGCGCAAGTGCAGGGGACGATTATTCCTTTACGCAAACCTTTGTTTTTACAAATGGAAAAGAAAGCGACAATGGAATGGTTTGCATTGCTTTTGATGAAGAAAAGGTAGAAATACAAGGCATTGCCACTTGCGGATGGAAAGCCGTGGGCACGGAAAAGACGGTTACTAAAAGTGTAGGCAATCACGTTTATACCATAGATAATATTCCCGCATTGGACATAACAGCAAAATATGGTGGACTGGAAAATGTTAATGAAGACAATGCCAATTTAATGATGGAAATTGCCGCCAATTTACCCCTACAATTACAGCGTAAAAAAGGTGACCCTGTAATGCG
>CAYWYT010000659.1:0-1337 GCA_964462665.1 uncultured Woeseiaceae bacterium
TCAACAATATTGAAAATCAAACAACCAAGAATATTTTCACTTTTCTGGACTCTTCGTTTTTCTGGATGATTAGTTTGTCAACCCTTGTAGCGATTTTATTGTCCTTTACAAAAGCCAGAAACTACGAAGGCGCAGGAGCCAGTAAAATTGGCAGTGTATTTATATATGTTCTTGTAGCTTCAATTGGGATGAAAATGGATCTGAGCTTGATACTTGATAACATGGGTTTAATAGCAATAGGATTCGTTTGGATGAGTATTCATGCCTTTTTATTGATTCTAGTGGCGAAATTGATCCGGGCGCCTTATTTCTTTTTAGCTGTTGGAAGTCAAGCTAATGTTGGGGGAGCAGCATCGGCTCCGGTTGTGGCTGCAGCATTTCACCCATCTTTGGCAACTGTTGGAGTACTTTTAGCCGTTTTTGGATATGCAGTTGGTACCGTTGGCGCCATAGCATGTGCCATATTAATGCAATTGGCATCTCCTTAAATCATCTAAATTTGTGTAGAAATATTCATTTTTTCTAATATATTTGCGCACGATAAAAGCCCTATAAAAAATGAAGAAGATAAGCCTACTATTGTTAACTGTAATTGTGATGATTGCGTGTAATAATGACCAAAAGAATACCATGTATGTAAAGGGTTCTGTGAAGGGATTAAAAAAAGGAACTTTTTATTTACAAAAACAAATAGATTCACTAATTGTATCAGTAGATTCAGTCAGTGTTAACGGGAGTACTGAGTTTATGATGACTGATGTAGTTGAGAGTCCGGAAATGTATTATTTAACTTTAGGAAACAGTTCAAAGAGGATTGCTTTTTTTGGAGAAAAAGATACCATAAGTATCAGCTCACAGCTAGACAGATTTGAACAGAAGGTGGTTATAAAAGGATCAGATAACCAGGATTTGCTAAATATTTTTAATGAAATTCAAAACAAGTTTAACAATCAAAAATTGGACCTGATCAAGGAGGAATTTGAGGCGCGTAAGATAAGAAGTCAGGACTCAGTTGATATAGTAGCTAAGAAATTGAAAAACTGGAAAAGAAAAAAGTATTTATACACCACGAATTTTGCCGTCAATAACGGGAATTATGAGGTGTCTCCTTATATAGCCCTCACTGAATTGGTTGATGCGAATATTCAGTTATTGGACACTGTGAATAATTCTTTAAGTGAAGAAATTAAGGTTTCCAAATACGGTATACAGTTGGATAAATTTATCCAGGACATAAAGAGTCAAGAATAATTTAGTCGTTCTTAGAATCTGTTATCACCGTCTAAAAGGTCACCTAATCCTCCCAATACACTTCCCTCTCCTTTGCGTTTTCCTCC
>CAYWYT010000660.1:0-1337 GCA_964462665.1 uncultured Woeseiaceae bacterium
CCTCTGCATTTGCAGAGGTTTTTTTTAAAACAACTAGTTCATTCTTAAAAACCAGTAATCAATTTTCGATTATGGGCATATATATTTCAGCGGTCCATTGCAGCTCATCACCTCCAATATTAGGGTTGTTTTGAAATACTTCCATCGGTTTTGATTCCACAGAAATATTGAATTTATTTGCATAGTCAAGTAAGGCGTACCAGGCTCTGTCAGAATAAATATAATTACCGTGGTAGGTTGCCTTCAATGCCTTTTGCCGTTTTATTAGTTTATATGAAATGATCGGGTGTTCCACCAAAGAATCATTATTTATTATGGGATAGCAAAAATCGTATTTGATGAAATCATTCTCTTTATCCCAGTCATTTATCACTACAAATGGTCTGCCATTCAATTCTGCGTTGTTAGACATGAGAAAATTCGATAAAAACGAATAATTTTTCATCATGCCAAAGGCTTTTTCAATTTGTGAGCTCTCTATGCTGACATAGGCACAATAAGTTTCTTTTATTGCTGATTCACCTTCAATTTTTACTGAAAATCTGGAAATATGTTCTTTCAATTTCGCATTGAATTCAAGTATGCTGTTTTTTACCCTTTTCTCAAAGTCAGTATGATAAAACGGGTAGGTAAGCCTGTTTTTAAAACTGTGGTCCACGTCACTAATAAATACTTTTACCATGGAAGTCGAGTCATTAATTGGTTTAATGCTCCATTGATACAAAAAGGTGGAATCATTATAAGGGATGGTTTGATCAAATTGCAGGATATTTGAAGTTTTCTCCATCGTTGCTCCTTTCAGCGTTTTGTTCCATGTTTTGACAGATTGATTGATCGTGCCGGGAAAGGTCTTAGCCTTAAAGCTGACCAGATAATCATAGGGTTTAAGGAAAAAATACCAGACAAGGAAACCTAGCAAAATAATGCCCAAAACAGAGGTGATTTTTTTTAGCTTCATCCTTAGTTGTTAATCATGTTTAAATTTTCTACAACATATTTGCCTAGATCTCTGCCTTGTTTGACTCCAATTTCAACGGCGGCGCGGTAATGAATTCCTCCGTACATTCGGCTTATAGCAGCCTCACTTGCGGCTTGATTAAAGGAAGTAAACTTTCTTATTGGCAGTCCATAGGTTAATTCGGTATCATCCTCGAAAACATAGTCATCACCAAAAATATCAGTCAAGGCAATTGCTGCGGCACCAGAAGCAACCGAATGACCACTCACATATTCAGGAAAAGGAGGTGTTTGTAACACCGGCTTCCAGTTCTCATCAATATATTGGTTGATCAAGGTTTCAGGTCGAATCAGATTACTTCGATATTTTTCATCCCAGC
>CAYWYT010000661.1:0-1336 GCA_964462665.1 uncultured Woeseiaceae bacterium
GGAGTGGAAGGCTTAGTGGGCTTTGCTCGCCGGAACTACATGGTTCCGGTACCGGAGGCGGAAAGCCTTGAGGAACTCAACGAAAAGCTCCTTGCCGACTGTCTGGCTTATGGTTCGCATAAGATGGCGGGCCGTTCGGAGAGCGTAGCCGAACTTTTTGAAGGCGAGAAAGTCCATCTTCTTGAGCAGCCGAATATAGCCTACAGTAATACCCGACCGGGTGATGCCCGAGTTGATAAATACGCCACCGTAATGATTGACAAGAACCGTTACTCCGTACCATGGAGGTACACAGGACGCAGGCTAAAAACAGTCGTATACGTGGACCGGGTGGAGATTTTTGCCGATGGCAAAAGACTGGCCGTCCACGAACGTCTGTTCGCCAACAACAAATGGAGTCTTGCCCCGGAGCACTATCTGGAGCTGATTGAGCAACGTCCAATGTCGTTTGCCAGTGCTCGTGTGATCAGGCAATGGCGGGAACACTGGCCCCAGTCGCTGCATCAATTACTTGCCGGTTTCTGTCGTACCCAGGGAGAGACCAAAGGGATCAAGGATTTTATTGCAGTATTGATGTTGTACAGCCGCTATAAAGCCAGCGAGGTGGAGACGGCCGTTGAGCTCGCTCTGGAAAAGAATCTTTGCGGCAGTGAAGGTGTCCGGCATCTGCTGATATATGCCAATGAACAGACTGCTGCCATTACACCGCTTTCCAATTGGCCGAGTCTGCCGTCCCCTGACGTGACCGTCTATGGCGTGTTGGGAGGTGTGCAATGATGACTGCAGCCATGATTGGGTTACGAGAAAATCTTAAGGCACTGAGCTTGTCAACCGCGGCTCGGGATCTGGAATCCCGTATACGCCAGGCCAAGGAGAACGGCCCTGGTTACGATGAGTTTTTGCTGGATCTGACGACAACCGAGCTTGAAGTCAGAGCGGAAAACAGACTTAACCGCCGGGTGCGGGAAGCTAAATTCCCGCTGATGAAGACCATGGAGGGGTTTGATTTTGCCGCCGTGCCCGATCTCGACATCCGGGTAATACGTGAGTTGACCGGAGGTGAATATATTAAAGAGCATCGCAATGTTGTTTTTCTTGGTCGCAGCGGTACCGGTAAGAGCCATCTGGCAACGGCGCTCGGAGTTGAGGCCTGCAGGAACAATTACCGGACCAGATTCATCAGCTGCTATGGTTTGGTGAACGAACTTATCGAAGCTCGTGAGGAAAGAGATCTTCAGCGTATTATTCGCAGGCACGCTCGTTACGATTTGTTGATTCTCGATGAACTTGGCTACATCCCGTTTTCCAAGGAAGGTGGGGAACTGCTCTTTCAGGT
>CAYWYT010000662.1:0-1336 GCA_964462665.1 uncultured Woeseiaceae bacterium
AAATCGAAAAAGTATGCAGGCAAAACAAACTTTCATATCACCTTGATGGGGCACGCTTGTTCAATGCCTTAGTGGCTAAAAATGAATCTCCTGGCCAATATGGTAAACTGTTTGATACTATTTCGATTTGTTTATCAAAGGGCTTAGGCGCACCCATTGGTTCTGTCTTGTTGATGTCAAAAAAGAATCTCAGCAAAGCAATACGAATAAGAAAGCTTTTTGGTGGAGCAATGCGTCAAGTGGGATATTTGGCGGCCGCCGGGATATATGCCTTGGATCATCATGTGGAAAGGCTTGAGGAAGACCATCAAAGGGCTCGAGCATTAGGAAAGGCACTTGAATCATCAGATTGGATAGATGTAGTTGAACCGATTGAGACGAATATTGTTATTTTTCAGATTAAAAAAGGCCTGGAAGAAAGTGCCTTTGAAGAGGCACTCCGTAAACAAAACATTTTGATAATTTCAATGGGTGAAGGTAAATTGCGTATGGTAACGCACCTGCAATTTACTGATGAGATGTTGTCAAAAGTAATCAGGGTGATTCATAGTTTATAAGATGCTATTTGAATCGAAAGGCGAATTTGTTTTCACCTTGATGTAATGAAAAGATGATTTGGACGACTTAGACGAAAAATAATGCTATAGTATGAAACTTATCCCTTTTGTATTCCTTTTTTTATCACTTAATTTATCTGCTCAAAATAACAACAAAACTATGAATAATGATTTGGCGATTGCAACATTTGGAAACGGATGTTTTTGGTGTACGGAAGCTATTTTTCAACAGCTGGATGGTGTTGAAACGGTTCTTCCGGGATATACTGGTGGAGAGGTCAAAAACCCTTCTTATACAGCTGTTTGTGCGGGGACAACCGGACACGCGGAAGCAATTCAGATAACTTATGACCCTAAGGTCATCTCTTACAGAGAATTATTGGACGTGTTTTTCTATACCCACGATCCAACAACCTTGAACAGACAGGGAAATGATGTGGGAACTCAATATCGATCGGCAATTTTCTATCACGATGTACAACAGCAGGTCGACGCTGAAAAAATGATAAGTCAATTAACTTCAGAAAAGGTATATGACGATCCTATTGTTACCGAAATAACAGCCCTTGATATTTTTTATGTGGCTGAAGATTATCATATAGACTATTACAATAACAATAAGAATCAAGGTTATTGCCGTGCTGTGATCAACCCAAAACTGGACAAATTCGTAAAAAAGTACGGATCTAAATTAAAATAAAAAAAAGCCCGATTAAGGGCTTTTTTTATTTTATAAAGGAGATTTATCAATTAGATTGTCATTGAGAAAATCCTAGTTT
>CAYWYT010000663.1:0-1331 GCA_964462665.1 uncultured Woeseiaceae bacterium
GCGATGCGAACACCGGATGCGCCACCGTCGGATTTGCGCCGATGACAACGATTACATCCGCGTCCATTACACTATCAAACGGCTGCGTACCGGCTGATGTTCCCAGCGTTTGCTTCAGACCGTAGCCAGTTGGTGAATGACAAACGCGCGCGCAGGTGTCGACGTTGTTATTGCGCATGCCGGCACGAATGAATTTTTGTACCGCGTAGACTTCTTCGTTGGTACAACGCGATGACGTGATACCACCAACGGACTTACGACCGTATTGTTCCTGAATCTCTTTGAAGCGCGTGGCTGCGTGGCCGATCGCTTCATCCCAGCTAACTTTCTTCCACGGCTGATCAATGCTGTCGCGAATCATAGGCTCCATGACGCGATCGCGATGCGTCGAGTAACCCCAGGCAAAGCGGCCTTTGACACAACTGTGTCCATGGTTCGCCTGACCATCATTGTCCGGCGTCATGCGTACGACCTGATCGCCTTTCATCTCGGCAACGAAGGAACATCCAACACCGCAATAAGCACAGGTCGTCTTCACACTGTGGTCGGGTTGGCCATTATCAATAATGCTTTTTTCCATCAGCGTGGCGGTCGGGCAGGCCTGTACGCAGGCGCCGCAGGAAACACACTCAGAGTCGAGGAAGTCCTCGCTGATTCCGGCAGACACTTTCGAGTTAAAGCCACGACCTTCGATCGTCAGTGCGAACGTACCTTGAACTTCGTCGCACGCACGCACGCAACGCGAACAAACAATGCATTTGCTGGCGTCGAATGAAAAATATGGGTTGCTGTTGTCTATCTCTGCATCGAGATGGTTTTCGCCATCGAAGCCGTAGCGAACATCGCGCAAGCCAACGCTGCCAGCGACGTCCTGCAATTCGCAGTCGCCGTTAGCGGAACAGGTGAGACAGTCGAGCGGGTGATCGGAGATGTATAGCTCCATCACATTGCGTCGCAGAGTCGCGAGCGTTTCAGTCTGAGTGCGAATCTTCATACCGGCTTCGACCGGCGTTGTGCACGATGCCGGGAATCCTTTACGGCCTTCGACTTCAACCAGACACATGCGGCAGGAACCGAAAGGCTTCAGACTGTCGGTGGCGCACAGCTTCGGGATATCGACGCCGGACTCGCGCGCCGCACGCAAGATGCTGGTGCCGGCCTTGACCGTGGCGGGCAATCCGTCAATTTCGACTTTTACCAAAGCAGCGCTCTTCGAAAGCGGTGTACCGAGATCGGCCTGTCTGACCTTATTCATTTACGAGCTCCCTTTAGAGGCAGCAAAGTCCTCAGCAAAATATTTTAGAACACTTCTAACTGGATATGGCGTCATT
>CAYWYT010000664.1:0-1330 GCA_964462665.1 uncultured Woeseiaceae bacterium
AGTTGGCTGGGCAAACTCACCCCGGCCTTTCCCAATTATTTCAGCGCCTCTCCTGAAGGTTTATTGATTCTCATGGTCACCTCTTTTATCTTTGTCTGTATTTCTCTCTACTCTTTTTCCTATATGGAAGAGACAGAGATGGATAATAAACCGATTTTCATCTGCTGCATGCTGCTCTTTCTCGGCACCATGTCCATGGTCACGCTTTCCGACCATCCTATTGTACTGTGGATAGCCATCGAGGCAACGACCCTGGTCAGCGCCCCTCTCATCTTTATCCATCGCTCTAAAGAGGCCCTGGAAGCGACCTGGAAATATGTTCTCATCTGTTCGGTGGGAATCGCTCTGGCCCTGCTTGGCTACTTTTTTATCACCCTGGCCATGGACCTCGGTAATATTAACGCTCCCATGACTTTTACCTCTCTGAATACCGTAGCTTCGCAACTGGATCCCCTCTGGTTGAAGGTTGGATTTATCTTTGTGGTTATCGGCTTTGGTACCAAAATGGGACTTGCCCCAATGCACACATGGCTGCCCGACGCCCACAGTCAAGCACCCAGTCCTGCATCGGCACTGCTCTCGGGAGCTCTGCTCAACTGTGCCTTCCTCGGGATCTATAAAACGCATGTACTGATGAGTGTTGCCGGACTCGGAGATTTTTCTGGCAATATATTGATAGGTTTTGGCCTAGTCTCAATGCTGGTGGGTGCCATCTTTATAATTGGTCAGCCGGATTATAAGAGAATGCTCGCCTATTCCAGCATTAAAAATATGGGCATCATCGCCTTTGGTGTCGGAATTGGAGGCTTTGCACTCTACGGTGCCTTCCTTCATATTATTCATCATTCACTACTGAAATCTTCACTCTTTCTCTCCGCCGGTAATATTCTGCTTGGCTTTGGTACAAAACAGGTAGAGCAGATTGGGGGAATCATTCGTCACCTCCCTAAAACGTTTGTCTCATTTTTCGCCGGCTTTATCGGAATTTCCGGCCTTCCTCCGTTTGGTATGTTCATCAGTGAAGTCATCATTATTGTCGGCGCATTCCAGGAACACCGCTATATCAGCGTAGCCTTGTTTCTCCTGGCACTGACTCTTGTTGGCGCAGGCATTGGTCGTATTTTTATGTCCATGTCCTATGGTGAGACTACAGGCAAATTGCAGGTCGAAGAGAAAGCACTTCGTCTGCTGCCATCCTATGCCCTGTTGCTGGCCTCCGTCGCTCTCTGCGTATGGATGCCGGATATTGTTTACACAACCATTCTCAATTCAATCAAAATAATTGGTGGCATAACTCATGGATAAGCTACTGAAGATAGAAAACGGCATA
>CAYWYT010000665.1:0-1324 GCA_964462665.1 uncultured Woeseiaceae bacterium
TTCTATTTAATGGCAAGCCAACTTGTTCAAGCGAGGCTTCTACGGCCTGTTTTGAGGCGTTTGCTCCTTGCATTATTGCAAATAATCGCAGGTTTTCATGCGCATTTAAGTAGGGATAGAGTGCTGGTTTTTCGATAATACCGCCAATTTTTTTTGCACCGTCCCCAGATATTTCAATCTTACCACTATCAGCAGTAACTAATCCGAGTAAAATTTTGAACAAGGTAGTTTTACCAGCTCCATTTGCGCCTACCAAACCCAAAATCTCTCCCTTTCCACACGAAATACTAACGTTATGAAGGGCTCTCACTTTATCATATTTTTTATGTATATGTTGGCAGGAAATCATACCAATTGCGATTTGGCCATAGCACGGTAATCAAATTTAGGCTCATAGACTTCTTCTTGAAAAGTGCGCGACCAAAATATTTTTTTGAACAGAAAGAATGGCTCCTTTATCATAAAATAAGGTATGTAGTGATACCATTTTATACCAAAATCCCGATAGCATTGTTGTACTTGGTCTTTAATCCCCAATTCTTCTGCAGCGGTTTCCGCCGCCATGCGATGGCATTTCGAACCTATATAAATGAGTGCAATTTTCTTATTAAAACCATGTATAAAAAACTGGTCCTTTACACGTTTATAATTCTGGTAACGCGACCAGCCATCCATGATGACCAGGTAAATGTGACTAAATGAAAAAAGAAAAGACCACCCCCAAAATACAATCCAAGGCGTTGAGTTGGAACTAATGGCCTCTTTGAGTTGAATACCATAGAACCAAGATTCTAAAATAAAAAGCAAGAGTGCACCATACAATAACCTACCTACTCTAAAATAGGAAATCATTGGACTGGGCTGTATGGGCAACATCGTTGTTTTCAATAAAACAAATATATGATTTCATGAATAATAATAAAAAAAAAAAAAGCGTTTATCTTGGGCGCAAAAATTTACGCTTGCTTCGGATGTTTTTCAATATTCGGTTTTGGACATACAATGACTTTAGAAAAATAGAAAATAGCTTCTATTGCTATAGCAAGATAAACATTGGAGGCATACAGCCCAAGTGTTATATCAGCAAGTGGCCTTATAACTTCTTTAGAATTATACCTGCCTTGCAGGCTCTTCTTCGACCCGGCCGGCCGACAAGGTTTTCCTTGTTCGAAATTCGATATTCATATGAAATGGGGATTAACTGAAGTGATCAGTGATCCCAAAAGGCAACCCCTTTCTTAACAAGTTATCTAATAAATCCTTGTCCCAGTTTCTTTCTCAAAAAAGTAAGTTTTATTTAGATTTAAAAACAAGTCAAAACTTG
>CAYWYT010000666.1:0-1323 GCA_964462665.1 uncultured Woeseiaceae bacterium
CAGCGATGAGCTGCGGGGAAGATAGTGTAACCGAAGACTTCCCTCCGGCAAAGGTCACTTTAAGCTTTCCTGAAAACAGCAAAGATTGTAACGAAGGAACTATTATTTCAGATACACAAAGTGAGGTTACTTTTCGATGGAGCACGGCTGTAAACGCAGACTCCTTTACCTTGGAGATCACCAATCTTGACAGCGGATCCAGTCAATCAGTAACTTCTAAAGTACCTGAGGCAACTGTAAATATTCTTAGAGCTACGCCGTTTTCCTGGACTGTAATTTCAAAAAGCAGCAGTTCTTCCAAAACCGCTGAGAGCGATACCTGGAAATTCTATAATGCAGGGCCTCCTGAAGAAAACCATGTACCAAATACGGCAACCGTTGTGAGTCCTGGATTGGGCGCTAAGGTGAGTGAAGGGGCGATTACTTTGGAATGGACTGGCAGTGATCTCGATAATGACATCGCTTCTTACGAGGTGTATATGGATAATTCAAATCAACCAACTACCCAGGCGGGAACCTCAACCAGCAATAAACTACAGGTAAACGTAACAAAAGACCTCACATATTACTGGCAAGTTGTGACAATTGATGCCATAGGGAACAAATCAAACTCTGAAATTTTTGATTTCACAGCCGAAGAAGGCATCCAGGTTGAACCTTCTACGAATCTTGTTCTGGACGGTGAGATGAATGATACCGGAAAATGGAGCTATAAACAATTATGGACCGGAAGTGGCCAAGATGTGGAACATGGCTTTGAGAATGGAGAATTCAAATTCATTGGTACCGCTGAAGTTCAGCAAACTAATGCCATTATTTGGCAGGAAATTGCAGTAGAAACGGGCAAGACCTATAAATTTAACGCTAAGGTCAAGAGCGAAGGCACCACTAGTAGCTGGTTAGAAGTCTATTTTGGTAAACAATCTATAGAATCCTCTGGTGATGACTATACCGATGGTGGAGCAGAAGTTTTTGTGAAAAGTTTTGGTGACAATGAAAACTGCGGTGTTGATGCCTTTAATGGAGGGATATTAGAAGTGGCTTCAGGAGGCTGTCCGTTACTTGAAGATTCATTGTTAGATGCCAATGGAAATGTAACTTTTTCAGAAGTAGATCTAACGAGCAACGGAACTATCTTTTTAGTGATCAAGGCAGGAAACTGGGACGGTAATTTTGGTACCGGAATCTATGTTGACAACGTTGAATTAAAAGAAGTTGAATAGGTAAACATCCTAAAAAAGCAAATAATAAAAGCCGTATGATACTTACGGCTTTTTGTTTTTACACTCCTTATTGTGCGTCATTGGATTAATCAAAAGAAAA
>CAYWYT010000667.1:0-1321 GCA_964462665.1 uncultured Woeseiaceae bacterium
CAAATGCCAACGCCATAACTCCAAACACTATTCCGCCTAAAGGAATCATCCACTCAGTGGGATCTTCCGAGCCAACGATGAGCCCGGAGAACAGAGCGATAGAGCAAGCAACGCCCGATGCCAGACCTAGTTGCAACACTTCCGGATAGATCGCATTGCGGCGCGTCTTTGTATTGCGTGCCAGAAATCCGATGCCGCCCCACCACGACATGCCCGACGCGATTCCGAGTTCAACCGCAATGGCATAATTTATGGCCGGGTCTGGATATGGATCGATTGGCGCCGCAGCTGAGATTGCATCCCACCCATGCACCGAAAACAGCATGTACAACATGAAAGCGACAGTAAGGATAAGTGCCGGCGTAATAATGGAATTGAAAATGTTCAGCAAATGAATGCCACGCGTTGTGATGAGGTACGTCAACCAGATCCCAAGCGCCACGCCCGCGCCGACTATCCACTGCCCGGGCTGATAGCCCATCGCTTCCAGAATATTCTGGATACCGTTACCGAACATCACCAGAATGAGACCGGACCAGCCCAGCATGTTTAACAAGTAAAAGATCAATACGAAGCGAGCACCATTCTGGCCAAATGACGGCTTGCAGGCGTCAATCTGTTCCATGCCGTAGCGCTGGCAACCCATGGATAGAGGAAAACAGATGAGGAACACACCGATAATGTTGCCTGCGACGAGGCAAACAAATCCTTGCACAGCGCCAACCAGCTGGGCAGCGTAACCACCGGTAAGGAAACACCAGGTCGCAATCGCGTAGGCAAAGCAGGTGCCATTGGCGCTTATGGTCCCGTACTCCCTTTCTTTCAAGAGCAACGGAACTCGACCGTAGACGCTTAGAGATTCACCGGAGTCTGAATCGGAACTCACGCCGCCCACACCAATGCGATTACGGGAAGAACCACACCGCCGAGTGCCAGAATAATGTAATCCGCACGCGAGAAAGACCCGAACTCCGACTCATCCTGACTTTCCAGAGCGTCGATCCTGCTCTCCAAATCCTGCACTAGCTCCTGGTCTTTATCGTCCGTCGACATCGTTGCAGCCCCCCCGCGTTTATCGAGATGACGACATTGTCGGTTAATGGTGAACAATATGAAACAGTTGTGGCGGAGAGGGCGGGATTGAGTCGGCCGCTTCGCGGCCTCCTCGCCAACATGCCGCTGCGCGGCTGCGTTGGTCGAACAGGGTTCTAATCCGCAACCACTCTCGGCGAGAAATAAAAAAGGCCCCGTAAAGGGGCCTTTCTGATTTCTGGCGGAGAGGGCGGGATTCGAACCCGCGGTACGGTATAAGCGTACACTC
>CAYWYT010000668.1:0-1314 GCA_964462665.1 uncultured Woeseiaceae bacterium
ACTATTTGGTAGTTTATCAGTTCGTATTGGTTCATAGAGAGATATTTGCAGGACACCCAGATAACTCTAGATATGCTGGAAGTCCGTGAGGTTTCTATCCAGGCAGTACCAGAATCCCATCTCAATTTTTTAGAACAAGCTGTAGGGGAGCTAACTCTCTACCCGGTAGTAGAAGGGGAGGTGATCTTGGGGGAAAAACTGGCAGGAGATCGGGGAGGGGCGGTGGCTCAGCGTTGCCCTTCCGGGAAATGGTGTGTCAGCATCCCAGTCGTCTGGTTCATAGCCGCTCCACCAGATCTGGCCGTCGGTGACAGAGTCGAAATTGCCTCGGTCTTACCGGGCAGGAGTTTGGAGGAAGCGGGGTTTATCGCGGCAGGGGTGATGGTTGTAGAATTGCCAGACACGACTGAAATACCAGCATATGTCTTTGCAGTTGAAAATGGAGAAGCCTTATCCTTGTTATATGCTAGAGCCAATGAATTTCAACTATTAGTCCTTCTTCGACCTGCAGGGAGATAAAAAATGGGCTCTGTGATCGGTATATTCTCCCCTAAAGGGGGTGTTGGCAAAACGCTGCTGGCAACCAATCTGGCTGTCGCCATTGGACTAGGCCACCGCCGTAAGACTATTTTGATCGACTTGAATAATGGGAGCGGAACCGCAGACCTGCTGCTGGATCTTGATCCTGGCAGATCCTGGTTAGATCTGATCCCTGTCATGGATGAGTTAACCCAAGAGCATATCAGCCTCGCTATCACGGAGTATCGTCCTGGTTTGGATATTTTAGCTTCTCCACCAGAGATGGTCCTGACTGAAGTTTTTACAAAGGACTACCTCACAATCCTGCTGAATACTATTAGGTGTGAGTACGATCTGGTAGTACTTGATACTCCTTCAGGAAATGATATTGCGGCTGGGGAATCTCTTGGCTTAGTGGATATCCGGTTATTGTTGCTCACACCTGATATACCAGCGCTGAGGTCCATATCCCGCTTACTTACTGGGCTGCCTGATAGGGAAATAATGACCGGGTTGGTCATTAATCAACACTCCCCGGGAGCAGCAATCAATCCAGATGAGATCAAGGGTCGTCTGGGAGCTCCTTTATTTGGGGTTCTTCCAATGGATCCAGATGGTGTCTGGTCTAATATCAGTTATGGTGAACCCTGTGTGCTTCGGAAATCCAGTAAGCTGGGAAGATCAATCCGCCACCTCTCAGCCCGTTTACTTAGAGTAATTGACCAAAGGGTGATCCAAGAAACCAATGATGACCTGGGGGGATAGAGTGATCCTTAACCTAATTGGCATTTTGTT
>CAYWYT010000669.1:0-1313 GCA_964462665.1 uncultured Woeseiaceae bacterium
GTTCAACTCGTTGTGCAAAGGCTTAGTTTGTATTTTTTAGGCTGGCCTTTTTGACCAGTACGACCGAAATATCACTGTGGGCTGCTATGGGATAAAGTGGATGCATAAGGATTGCCGCACTGGCGAATATAAACCTTCCCAGCAGAGCCTTCATCCTATATCCCCTATCAAAATACTGGGCCGCCCATCCAGAGTCGATGCTCCATGCTTTAACATCTTTAAAAGATTCAAAATATAACCTTTTATTGTAGCTGCTCTGGGCTAAAATTTCAAATTCATGTTCCGCTAATATTTTCAGACAATCACCATGGTTTTGGGGAGTTTCAACCATACTAAGATGCGTTGCAACTCTAAACAATTTTCCTGTCACACGAAAGCGCCCGGTAGACAATTCCAGTAAATTCTTCTTTGTTGTTGTCACCATAGATAATACACCATCGGGTTTTAATAATTGAAAGGCTACGTTCAAGATTTCATCCATATCAAGATAGCTAAAAAGATAGTGGCAAAGTATAAGATCTTGAGAATTTGCAGGAATATGACTGTGAATGTTTTTCGCATCTTCACAGACAAGTTCGATGGGCCCTCTAATCTTACTCTCTGCCTGTTTAAGCATTTCCGAGGAAATATCATTACCTGTTCTATGTTTTATGTGCATGCATTGGTCCAGATCAAAAAAACTATTTCCGGTGCCTACAGCGAGATCAAGAGCACATTCAACTGGTTTACCATTGTAATGTTCAATTATCTGATGAATGCTCATGGTACGGGTATCTCTGTAAATACCACTCCAATCTGTATTGTAGTTTGAGGCAATTCTATTGTAAAATTTTCTAGACATTTATAAGTACTTTATTTTGTTGGCGAGTGTCACATGTCTACTGCTCTGGAAAAATGAATAATGCCAAATTCTTCTTATTATTTCTAGACAATAAGTATACCATAATAGTTATCCTATATTCATTTTCAGAAGAGAAACTTTCCGTGTCATCGCTGTCACCGGCTGAAGAGCGTCTTGACATGGCTTGTATCCGTTCCTGGTCCTGACTCTCTTCTAACATGGTTAAACTCAGTTGTACCCAATGAAAACCATGATTGTGCTCGATAAACATGTAATGTGGCTGGGGATTTTCGTTGATATTTTTCCGGGTGAGCTAGTCTCGCATGATAAAAGCTATGGTATTATTATCAATGATATGGGGTTTTGCATAAACGGCACTGTTCACCTCTCCCTGGTTATTTGATGTTGATATTACGCCAAATCCTGATTTTCCGCTGAAATAGTCGTTCAAATTCATATAAGATCCTCTCTG
>CAYWYT010000670.1:0-1312 GCA_964462665.1 uncultured Woeseiaceae bacterium
CGGAGTATCAGACAGGAATGCAACAAATGAGTAATAACGACCGCGCGATAATGCGTTGGTTGCTGGTATGTCTGGCGTTGATCTTTACCATGGTGATTCTGGGCGGAGTCACACGACTCACCGGTTCCGGACTTTCGATGGTTACCTGGCATCCGACCGGTACATGGCCTCCGATCAGCACACACCAATGGCTCGTAGAATTCGAGTTGTATCGGCAGTTCCCTGAATATCTGAAATTGAACCGGGGGATGACACTTGATGCCTTCAAGTCAATTTACTGGTTTGAGTATTCGCACCGCATGTTGGGTCGCCTGATCGGCCTGGTTTTTCTGCTGCCATTTTGCTATTTCTGGCTTCGCAAGATGATCAAGCCCGGCCTGACGCCGAAGCTGATCGTGATGTTCCTGCTCGGTGGTCTGCAGGGATTATTGGGTTGGTACATGGTCAAGAGCGGATTGGTCAATGATCCCAATGTAAGTCAGTATCGGCTCACCGCACATTTATCGGGCGCTGTTTTGATCTATGGTTTCATCCTTTGGAATATATTGAGCCTGGTTTATTCCGATCCTTATCGACGTATTGTTGACTCTCCGATCCCGGGCTGGCGCAAGATCTCGTTAGGATTGTTGGGGCTGTTGCTGCTCACTATTATTTCCGGTGGTTTTGTCGCTGGACTGGATGCAGGCCTGATTTACAATAGCTTCCCGCTGATGGGGGGCAGTCTGGTCCCCGAGGGCATCGGGGCCCTGTCGCCCTGGTACCTGAATCCGCTTGAAAACATGGTCACTGTGCAATTTAACCATCGCTGGGTAGCGATGACGACCGGTACATTGCTGTTCATCTGGTATCTGCGTGGTCGCAACGCATTTGAGCAACCATGGCTGCAGCGCAGTTTCAAACTGGTCGGCATGATGGTCATCATTCAGGTGGTGCTTGGTATTGCTACCTTGTTAATGCAGGTGCCGGTGTTACTCGGGGCTCTGCATCAGGCTGGAGCCCTGTTTTTATTCAGCGCTTTGCTTTTTAATATACACGCTCTCAGTCGCGTCTAGGCAGTAACCTTGAGTGATTGACTTCGATCGGTATCTCTCATGAATGCGATAAGAATTGGACAAGGCTTTGATGTGCATGCCTTCGCCGAAGGCGACGGGTTTGTGCTGGGCGGAGTCCGCATTGATTCAGATAGAAGCTTGCTGGCGCACTCGGACGGTGATGTGCTTATCCATGCCTTATGTGACGCATTACTGGGTGCGATCGGGCACGGTGACATCGGTCGACTTTATCCCGATAACGAACCGCAAAACGCGAATCG
>CAYWYT010000671.1:0-1310 GCA_964462665.1 uncultured Woeseiaceae bacterium
CTTATTTCGATGCAAGTGATTTGATTATTGAATCGGAACTCTTCGATATTCGTGGTAGCTCTATTGAAAAGAGCAGTTCGGAAGCAGAGGTGGGAGCCAATTCATATAAAATAATCCGGAAATTATTCGCCAGTGGAAAGCCGCAGGGTTTTTATTTTGCCCGTCTGAGACTTAAGAATAGCAAGGGTGAATTGCTTGATGAAAATCTGTATTGGCTGACAGGCAAAGATTCTGATTGGTTGGAGCTGGAAGGGCTTAAACCAGCTGATGTAGAGGTGTCTGTAACGAAGAATGAAAATGGCTTGATCCATGCATCTATAGAAAATACCGGAGATGAAACCGCCTTCTTTATGCGCCTGCTTATTAGCGATGTAAAAAGTGGCGAGCTTCTGTTACCGGTATTTATGGATGATAATTATGTCACACTTTTTCCTGGAGAGAAGAGACAAATTGGAATCGATTTGACGCATCTGGATGCTGATGCTAAAATTTCAGAGAAACAATTGGAAGTAGCTCCATGGAAGGGGGAAACAGTTACAGTCGAATTTTAATCAAAATCATATAAAATGAAGAAAGTTAGTTTATTCCTTGTGCTTACCACGATGCTTGCCTGTAATGTTAAAGCGCCTCAGAACGGATTAAAAGAGCAGATAGAAACAAATGAATACTATGCTTTCACAAAGACCAAAGCACTGGAAATTGTAAATACCGGATTTAACGCCGGTGATGGCTACGGCGAAGTCTGGATTCGCGATTACAACACCTTCATCGAACTCTCTGCCGAAGTATATCCTCAGGAAACACTGAAAGAAAACTTGCGTGTGTTCTTCCGGCTTCAGCGCGAAGACGGAAATATCATTGACGGATTCATTCCAAAGGAGAGAGCCAAACAAACCGAAGGGGGCTATGTATATATTTTTACTGATTTAGAACCCGATTACGCGGGCCATAAAAACACGGTGGAAACCGACCACGAAACATCGTTGGTACAAGCGGTTTACAAGTATGTAAAGAAGACCGGAGACACTGACTTCCTGAATGAGCTTATTGGAAATAGAACCGTTGCTGAACGTCTGGAATGGTCCATGGAGTTTTTAATTAATCATCGATGGAGTGAAGAATATGGTTTAATTTATGGAGCAACTACCGCCGATTGGGGCGATGTGCAGCACTGTCATCCCTGGGGAGTATTTATTACCGAAGACACAAAATTCTGCCTGGATATTTACGACAATGCCATGTTATTAATTGCACTGGATAACATGCTGGAGATTGTACCGCCCACAAAAGAAAAGTGGCAGCCAATTCGC
>CAYWYT010000672.1:0-1309 GCA_964462665.1 uncultured Woeseiaceae bacterium
AGAAAATTCAGTGCAGGAAAAGCTGTGGATGGTGATCCAGATACTTATTGGGCCACGGATGATGAGGTGCTTAAGGCCTCGCTGATCATAGAGTTTGGAACAGAGACCACTTTCAATCGCTTCCTGGTACAGGAGTATATTCCTCTGGGTCAGCGAGTAAAGAAATTCTCCATTGAGGCATGGATAGATGATGCCTGGGAGGAGATTGATGCACAGACAACCATCGGGGCAAAACGAATTCTGAGATTTGATAATGTTAAGAGTGACAAGCTTCGTTTCAATATCCTGGAATCGAAGGCATGTCCTGCTATCTCAAATATAGAAGTCTACCACGCTCCTAAACTCCTTGAACCACCTGCAATCAGACGCGATAAGCAGGGAGTGGTGACCATGGAGGCATTTGACGGGGGACTGGATATTTATTACACCACCGATAGCTCGGATCCCAGCACCGGAAGTAATCTGTATACAGAAAGTATTAAAATAAAGGAAAAAGGGCAGGTTAAAGCCATTGTGCATGACCCGGAATCTGGTGAGTCCAGCGAGCCTAATACCCTGGACTTTGATATATGCAAAGAGATTTGGGAGGTGATCAAACCCGATCCCAGGAAAGACTACCGGGGTGCAGCCATGGTTGATTCCAATGTACGGACCATCTGGAGAAGCGACAAGGAAGGTTCCGTGCCTGTGGAAGTAGTAGTGGATCTGGGTGAAACCCTTGAATTATCAGGATTTACCTACCTGCCTACCCAGCAACGCTATATTGACGGGACCATTTCACACTACCGGTTTTATGTGAGTAAAAAAGGAAAGCGATGGGGCAAACCAGTATCAGAGGGAGAGTTTAGCAACATCCGCAACAGTCCGATCCTTCAAACAAAAACTTTTGAGCCCCTTTCGGCCAGGTTTATCAAGTTGGTGGCCGAACGTGAGATCAATGATTTGGGATTTGTAAACATTGCAGAGCTGGGTGTGATCACTGCAGATTAGATCCTCAGAGTAAATATTGCGGTATAATTTTTGTGCTAATAACAGCGATGTGAAAAAGTTAGAAACGCTCTTTTTGCTTTTTATTGCCGTATACCAACTTTTTTCCCAGGAAAGTATTGGCCAGATCACAGGCAGTGTAACTGATGCTAAGCATCAGCCCCTTCAACATGTTCATATTATCGTAAAGGGAATAGACCGGGGTACACAAACAGATGCTCATGGGAAATATGCTATTAGTGCCAATTCGAGGGACATACTGCTATTCTCCTTTATAGGGATGCAGCCTGTGGAGGTCCGTGTGGAAAGAAGTCCCAATGTG
>CAYWYT010000673.1:0-1305 GCA_964462665.1 uncultured Woeseiaceae bacterium
TCACCACCAAATAATCAAGAGCCGCCCGGAGATTTCCGCGTAGGCTCTTTTTTTTGGCAGGCCGCCTTGAGTCAGGCGTCGAGAACGGTTTCTTCCTCGGTGACAAAAAAAACTGTCCGGGTCATATCAGCAAAACGTTCTTCGTCCGGCTGTACATCCCGCAAGTAGTCCGGGTCGCTGTAGAACGCATCCTTGTCAGCAACGCTGTCAAACCACAGTTCGGCCGCGCCATCGAATGCAGGATCGCCGAGGGCGTATTCAGCTGGCATAGTGTGGCACTGAACATACTTACGCACGTATCGTGATGTCGCTGGGCTATTCTTGACCAGCACCGCGTGACCGGTACGCCAGTGATTTTGGAAATCCTCGACAGTCATGTCCGGGCGCCGTCGAATCGCAACAATGAGTTTTATCATGACTCGTACAACTGATGGTCGCCGAGGCGAACAATCAGAATGTCGCTGGCGATGTGATCGATCACCCGTTCTGCGGTGCTACCGATGATCATTCGTTTTAATCCCCAACGTGCCAACACGCCCATTACGACGAGCCCGGCATTTTGACTTCGGGCAAACGCAGGCAATATTTCTTCGGCTCGTCCTGGCAACTGGTGTGCGTGATCTGCATCGATATCATTGGTCTCTGCCAATACATCCAGAGCGTTGCGATGTTCGCTCTTGACGCGTGCATCAATTTCATCAATCGGTAATTTGCCCGACTTGAATGCCATGCCAGCGGCAGCGCCGATGCCTGCTAGCCGCTCATACGTATGTAATAGGTGCAGGTCGCCCTCTGTGCGCCGAGCGACCGCCTTGGCCGCGCGAATAATTTCATGATCCAGCACCGCAGGTTTGTCGTGAGTATTGCTTGGATCGACTGCCGCCACAATGACCGGTTTCTCCGCCATGTTGTCGGCCTTGACCAACCAAAGCGGGTAGGGGCAGGCGCGCATGAGTTGCCAGTCGGAGTCGACCAAAGTGCCGCGTTCAGCGGCGCTGTGGTACAGAGTTGCCTTGACAATGACTTTGGGTTGCACGGCTGTGTTGATTTCCAAAATGCCGTCGCTAAGCGGGCGCCGCTGCAATACAGATGTCGTTACATCGATGCCGGCCTCGCGCAGTCGGTTCGCATAATCCTCAACCAGTTCTGTCTGCGCCTGCTCCATATCCTGTCGTATTTGCTGGGCTTGGCTTGAGATGGGAAATCTGCCGAGCAGCTCCACACTGTTCGGTTCAAACAGTACAAGATGCACTTGGTAGTCAAATTTGCGAGCAATCCAGGCGGTTCGATCGATCAATGTATCCG
>CAYWYT010000674.1:0-1305 GCA_964462665.1 uncultured Woeseiaceae bacterium
CCTTTTTGACAAATGGTGCCATGTTGCGACCGGTGCCATGTTCCGCCTTCAAGGAACCATCATACTTGTCGACGGTCATGTTGATGACAGCTTTCATCATGGAATCGTATCGCTCCACCTCTTTGGGATCGCTGAAATCCTGGTTAAAGATAAAGTGAAAATTTCCTTCAAATGCATGTCCATAGATCACTGCATCGTGATAGCCGAATCTGGCAATAATATCCTGTAATTCCTTTGTGGCCTCAGGCAGTGTTTCCATATGGTAGGCTACGTCTTCGATAAGACAGGTTGTCCCGATTTCCCGCATACCGCCAACTGCGGGAAAAACCCCTTTGCGGATATTCCACAACTGTTCGTTTTCAACAGGATCTGAGGTAAACTCCACGGGCCGAACCGTTGTAAAGGCAGATAGAATCGCTTTGATTGCAATTATATTTTCGGCAATCACCTCTCCATTCGGTCCCATGGTCTCGAGAAGAAGCGCTGTGGTTGTACTATCGAATTCCTTAATGAAATCAGGGATCCCTTCTTTGTTTTCCACCGATTTCAGAGAAAGCCGGTCAAGCAACTCGGCACTGTCCACTGGTCCTTCCTTAAGTGCCACTACCGCTTTGCAGGCGGTTACAATATCAGGGAAATAGACCATGGAACTCGCTTTGCACGGTTGCTTGACAACAGAGCACATGGTTACCTCGGCAAAAAAAGCCAGGGCTCCTTCCGAGCCTATGAGCAAATTAATGATAATATGGAAAGGATCATCATAGTCTATGAAGGCGTTGATGGAGAAACCGGTGGTGTTTTTAATCGAGTATTTTTTCTTTATCCGGGCGGCAAACGCTTCATCTGCTCTTACCCAGTCCCGAAATGCCTCTATTTTTTCAATGAATCCCGGCCGCTTCAGGCGAAAAGATTCACGACTTTCCGCATCTGCGGTGTCGAGCAGAGTAGCGTCGGCGAAGATAATCCTGGCTGAATCGATGGTTTTATATGCATTCTCATGGGTACCACAGTTCATGCCAGAGGCGTTATTGATGATAATGCCGCCAACCATGGCGGAGTTAATGGAGGCAGGATCCGGGCCGAACTTACGATCATAGGGGGCGAGTATCCGGTTGACCTTCCCACCGATAATTCCTGGTTGCAGGCGGATCTTGTGTCCGTCATCCAATACTTCGTAATCTTCCCACCCTTCACTGGCCATGAGCAGAATGGAGTCGGAGATGGTCTGGCCGGAAAGAGAGGTGCCTGCTGCTTTGAAGGTTACCGGAAGTTTGTGGGATGTGGCATTACGCAAGCATAGCTGCA
>CAYWYT010000675.1:0-1304 GCA_964462665.1 uncultured Woeseiaceae bacterium
TTCTTAAACCTGCATTACTTATCTTTGCAAGTCAAAAAAATAACCAATGTTATCATTACCCTATATTCGTGAAAATAAAGACCTGGTTCTCAAGGGGCTTTCTAAACGCAACTTTCCAAATGCAAAATTTCTAATTGAACAAATAATAGATACGGATGTCAAAAGACGGGCTACTCAGACTGAATTGGACATCACCCTTGCCGAGAGCAATAAACTCTCAAAGGAAATTGGAAATTTCTTTAAATCCGGAGAAGTACAAAAAGCGGCTATTGCCAAAGAAAAAACACGGCAATTGAAAGATAAATCTAAATCTTTAAATGATGAATTGGACACTTTTGAAGAGGAATTAAAAGAACTGTTATATCAGATTCCCAACATTCCTAATAAATTAGTTCCTGCCGGAAGTAATGAAGAGGATAATGAAGTAGTCTTTGAAGAAGGCGAGATTCCAAAGCTTTATGAACAGGCTACTCCACATTGGGAGCTTTGCAAAAAATACGATATCATTGATTTCGAACTGGGTAATAAAATTACCGGTGCCGGATTCCCAGTATACAAAGGCAAAGGAGCTAAATTACAGCGGGCATTAGTCGCTTATTTTTTAGATAAGAACTCAGCTGCCGGTTATACCGAAGTACAACCACCTTTGTTGATCAATGAAGCTTCTGGAATTGGCACGGGGCAATTACCTGATAAAGAAGGTCAGATGTATCATGTTGGAATAGATAATTTATATTTAATTCCAACCGCCGAAGTCCCGGTTACTAATTTTTACCGTGACGTTTTACTTAAAGAAAGTGACTTTCCAATTTGCAATACTGCCTATACACCTTGCTTTAGAAGAGAAGCAGGTTCTTACGGAGCACACGTAAGAGGTTTAAACAGATTACATCAATTTGACAAGGTAGAGATTGTGAGAATTGAGCATCCAGACAAGTCTTATCAGGCACTTGAAGGGATGGTTGAACACGTAAAAGGAATTTTGCAGGAATTAAAGCTGCCTTACAGAATTTTGCGCCTCTGTGGAGGGGATTTGGGATTCACATCAGCGCTAACATATGATTTTGAAGTCTTTTCAACAGCACAAGACAGATGGCTCGAAATTAGTTCAATTTCTAATTTCGAAACATTTCAGGCTAATAGACTAAAATTGCGTTTTAAAAATAAGGATGGAAAAAGTCAGTTGGCACATACCTTAAACGGAAGCTCACTTGCTTTACCGCGAGTTTTGGCAGGACTTTTAGAAAATTATCAAACCGAAAATGGCATCGACTGGATTACCACACGGATTCCGCGCTTGGCCC
>CAYWYT010000676.1:0-1303 GCA_964462665.1 uncultured Woeseiaceae bacterium
GTTTCCCAATAGAGGGACGCAGGCGATTCCGCGGCAAATTGTTGTCGGCGGATGAGAAGAACATTGTGGTCGAAGTCGATGGCGAGTCGCATACGTTAGCAATAGCGACTATAGACATTGCTCGACTGGCGCCCTGAGGGTCGAGAAGGCCTGGGTTGATTTGGAGTTATGAGTAATGAGTAAAGACATATTGATGGTTGTTGACGCGGTCTCAAACGAGAAAGGCGTTGAGAAGGACATAATCTTCGAGGCCATCGAAGCTGCATTGGCGTCTGCGAGTCGCCGCAAGCATGGCGAGGATATCGAGGTTCGTGTTGCGATCGATCGCGAAACGGGCGAATACGATACATTTCGTCGTTGGCTCGTATTTGCAGACGAGTCGACCGAACTCGAGACACCTGACCGTGAATTGCGCATGATTGACGCAGTCGACGTCAATCCTGAGGCGGAGCCTGGCGGCTACGTCGAAGAGCCAATGGAATCAGTCGATTTCGGCCGTATTGCTGCGCAAACCGCGAAGCAGGTAATCGTGCAGAAAGTACGTGAAGCTGAGCGCGAGCAGGTCGTTGAAGAGTATCTGGAGCGAACCGGCGAGCTCTTGTCCGGGCTGGTCAAGCGGGTTGATCGCAACGGCGTCTACATTGATCTCGGCGGTAACGCGGAAGGTTTTGTAGCGCGCGACCAGATGGTTCCGCGTGAGCCGGTCCGACCACAGGATCGCATCAAAGCGCTGCTGACCGAAGTTCGTTCGGAGATTCGCGGCCCGCAACTATTCATGACGCGCACCTCGCCGCAGTTCCTGGTTGAGCTGTTCAAAATTGAGGTTCCGGAAGTAGGCCAGGGTTTGATCGATATCCTGGGTTCTGCTCGTGATCCGGGCCTGCGCGCCAAGATCGCGGTTAGAAGTAATGACAGCCGCATTGACGCCGTTGGCGCCTGTGTCGGCATGCGCGGCTCGCGTGTTCAGGCAGTCTCGAATGAGCTGGCCGGCGAGCGTGTCGACATCATCCTCTGGGACGATAACGCAGCGCAGTTCGTGATCAATGCAATGTCACCGGCCGAAGTCGTATCGATTGTCGTTGACGAAGACAAGCACAGCATGGATGTCGCTGTCGATGAGGACAAACTGTCACAGGCGATTGGTCGTGGTGGTCAGAATATCCGCCTCGCAAGTGAGCTTACTGGCTGGGAATTAAACGTCATGACTGCCGCTGATGCGGACGAAAAGAGCGACTCGGAAATGAAAGGGTTGATCGCACTGTTCTCCAAGCAGCTTGATGTGGATGAAGAAGTCTCGTTGATT
>CAYWYT010000677.1:0-1300 GCA_964462665.1 uncultured Woeseiaceae bacterium
CAAAACCGTGATCGCCAGCAAGGCTTATGCCAAGATTTCTATGCGTTTGGTACCCGATCAGGATCCGGATGAAATCACCGCCTTATTTACTCATCACTTCAATACTTTAGCGCCCAAATCCACAAAGGTAAAAGTAACGCCGCACCATGGTGGGCACCCTTATGTAACCCCCATAGATAATATTGGCTACAAGGCGGCTAACAAGGCTTATACAGAAACTTTTGGCGTGAATGCCATCCCTCAAAGATCAGGTGGTAGTATTCCAATAGTTGCTCTTTTCGAACAAGAATTGAAGAGTAAAACCATTTTAATGGGTTTTGGACTGGACAGTGATGCCATTCATTCTCCCAACGAACATTTTGGTGTTTTTAATTATTTAAAGGGCATTGAAACGATTCCACTATTTTATAAATACTTTACGGAATTGTTTGAGGAAACTAATTGAGAATTAATATTTTCAATACTAAATTTATTGATGATAAAGACTCATGCCCGAAGTATGGACATGAATTACAGGCTTTAACTACTTGGAGAAAATGTGATCCTTACCCTATCTTTTTTACATATTTGGTAATAATCACAATTTGGGTAGGACCTACTTTTCCTTCAATAAATTCGGCATTATCTCTATCTAACGAAATTCTGCGAACGGCTGTTCCTTGTTTTGCGATCAAACTTGAGCCTTTAACTTTTAAATCTTTAATCAAGACTACAGAATCTCCGGCTTTCAATACAACACCATTTACATCTCTGTGAATGATTTCATTCTCATCGGCTTCACCTTCACCTGTTGCTTTAGCCCATGCTAAATTCTCTTCATCAAGATACATCATGTCCAATAGATCCTGGGGCCAGCCCTCTGAACGAAGACGGGAAAGCATTCTCCAGGCTACCACCTGCACAGCTGCAACCTCACTCCATATACTATCATTCAAACAGCGCCAATGGTTCACCTCAACATGATCAGGGTTTTCTATCTGGTCAGTACAAGTATGGCAAGCCAAAATACTGTCACTTTCATCACCTTTGGATGTTGGTGGAACCTCATAGATGTCTATTTGCTCGTCAGATGTGCATAATTCACATTTAGAATCGCTTCGCTGTTGTAATTTCTTTAATAAACTCATGGGAATGTTTTAGAATGGCAAAAGTACATTTATTACATATGCCCGCAAACTTTAGGAGAAAAACACTGCTGATATTTGGATGAATTGCAATTTTAACAAAACTTTATCATAACGAAAACAATATTTGAGCAACATATAGAAGGATTAATACGTTGTTTTTAACTAAACCCTCC
>CAYWYT010000678.1:0-1295 GCA_964462665.1 uncultured Woeseiaceae bacterium
ACAACGATCACCTTGTATCGCTGTGCAAACTCCAACTGCCGAAGGTGTCGATTATGCCCGTTAATACTCTCCCCTGCCAGCCTGTCAAATTCTTTGGGGTGAGGGGTTAATATGCATCCTTCGGGTAAGAGCTCGTACCATTCGGGGTGTTGAGCCAGGATATTGAGTCCATCAGCATCTATAAGCAATGGAACCTTTGCCTGCTCCAGAAGCATCTTCAATCCTTTCCCGGAATTTGGTTTTATTCCAAGACCGGGTCCAATACCAATGGCTGAATAAGGCTCCAGGTCTGGTGGCTCACTGAATAGAATATCCGATTGATCGAGACTCACGATAGCTTCTGGAAAACCAGTCTGTATAATCTGATTAGCAAACCTCGGTACATGAAGCGTAACCAGACCCGTTCCGGTTCTCAAACAGGATTCCCCCGCCAGCAAGGCAGCACCCATCATTCCGTAGCAGCCTGAGATTAGAAGCGCATGGCCATAGCTTCCCTTATGTGAAAACCGCTTCCTCTCAGGAAACAATTTCCGAATACTTTCCTTCTCAATGGTTTGGTAAGCACTGAAGGTGTCATTGATGATTTGGGGAAACAATTTAATATCATGCACTCTCCATTGCCCCACGTAAGGATCGTTGCTCTCAAAAAAGAAGGAGAGAAAGGGAAACTGAAAGGTCAGGGTATAGTTGGCCCGAATAACGTAATCGTAATCCTGAGCGCTGTTGTCTTCACCTGCTAGTCCGGATGGAATATCTATGGCAATGGTGGTCGATGCATTCCTGTTGATGTGCTGAATAAGCTGAGCAGCAATACCTGCAGGAGTTCTGGAGAGCCCTGAACCGAATATACCATCTATCACTGCATCCCGTGGCTCGATGAAAGGCATCTTATCCCCTTCACGCAGCTCCACAAGATGTACCAGGTTCTGAATCTTTAGTCGCTCCAGGTTAATAAGGTTATCTTCTGAAGGAGTGCCAAAACAGAGGAGGTGGCAAACCACCTTGAATTGTCTTTCTGCCAGCAGGCGAGCCATGGCAAGTGCATCTCCCCCATTGTTGCCGGGACCGGCAAAGACCAACACCTTCTGGTCTGTATGAAAATGCCGCACATACCATCCTGCAAGCCGGATAGATGCACGCTCCATCAAATCAATGGATTTAACGGGTTCATGTTCTGTGGTGTAAGTGTCGATCAAGCGGACCTGAGCAGCCTCAAAAATTTTCATAACATGCTGTTTGTATCAAATTTAAGAAAAAACTATTTCTATATTTGTCCACATCACAAAATTCAGAAT
>CAYWYT010000679.1:0-1295 GCA_964462665.1 uncultured Woeseiaceae bacterium
CATAGAATTTTGATTCTTCAAAATTGTTGACTTTTGCAAAAGCGAAGACAGACTTCGGGTTTTCGTTATGTTCAAGAACATAATCCATGTATGATGAAATGATGTCGTTTTCTGAAATTGTTTTCTTTTTGGTCATAGCTTTATTTTCTTCCCCGCAAGATACAAAATGTTTAACTATTTATACAAATACTTAAACAATTTTTAACAAAAGATTTTAATTGGTGGAATCAGTAGCTTATCATGTTTGTCAATTACCAATCAAGTGTTTAAACGGTCCATATATACGCCCTAGCATCCATCTATAAAATTCAGCATAAATGCTCCAGTTAATTCATTCGATATAAATTGGCATACATTGATTGCCGAACATTTAAGGAAACCTATATGTAAGCGTGGTTTTGTATTTCCGGAAAAGGCAGAACATATTCGACTTTCATTACGAAATCGAATATTTTATAATACAGATGATTACCATTATCAACAGATTTCTTATTAAAACAGTAAGATTTTAAATTGTTTAAGTATTTGTATAAATAGTTAAACATTATGTATATTTGCTTAATAATTTCTAGAAATGGATATTACCTCTGTTTTTCTAGAAGCCATAAATATAAATAGTGATGTTCGGATTATTCAAAAAGAAATCAGAGAAAGAAAAATTGCAAGGGCAATATGAAAGGCTTTTGAAAGAAGCTCATAGCCTATCTACAACAAATAGAAGAATGAGTGACCAAAAAGCTTTTGAAGCAGAGGAAGTAATGAAACAACTTGAAAAGTTGAGTTAATACGCTTTGTTGAAAAATGGCAGCTAATAAAAAACCAGATAATGTAGTTTTCAATCCGGAAACTCAAAAATATGACGCAGCTTTAAAATCGTATGCGACCAACCTCGGCGCACCTTTTATTGCCCCTACGGATACCATTGCCTGGAAAAACAGAAGCATTAATAAAATAAATCATAAAGTTCGAACTAAATATTCCGAATTAAAGGCTGAGTACGAGAAAATGATGCAAGAATTTGAATACAACAACCTCATTTTCGCATCAAAACTTACTTTTGAGCCTATTGTTGGGGAGATATACCATTTATACAAGAAAGATAATGGAGAATCCTTTCTTTCCATAATAGCCCCCGAAGAATGTAGCTTTAAAGCATTGGGTAGTTTTTATTTAAATGCTGATCAAGTTTGGGAAAAAGTATAGTTCTGGAATGGTAGGCACAAAGACATTTACTGAAAGAGAATTAGACCGCATCATAGAAATGGCTTGGGAAGACCGCACTCCTTTTGAGGCTA
>CAYWYT010000680.1:0-1295 GCA_964462665.1 uncultured Woeseiaceae bacterium
CGATATCCACACGCTGGTCAGCACCTTCCAAGGGGTTCTTCAGGTTTCTCAGGATTGTACGTATACCGTATGCCTTTGCCCAAGGCCGCTGATTATCAACCTTAACTGTCCCAGCTTTCACCTCATTCAGCCATTTCCAGATCTTGGCTTCATTTGAGGCATTTACAACAACCATGTACTCCAATTCGATCCGCCTGTAGATCAAAGTATCATCCAGCACATTGCCATCTGGATCAAAGAAATGAGCATATGTAGATTCTCCTACTTCCAGAGCGGAAATATCATTACCCACCACACTGTCTAGAAAAGCCATTGCGTCCGGACCTTCAACCTGGAAAACACCCATATGGGTAACATCAAATATTCCTGCTGTTTCCCGGACTGCATTGTGTTCTTCCATGACTGAATCGTATCGGACAGGCATTTCCCAACCTGCAAACGGAACCATCCTGGCTCCGAGTTCAATATGCAGATCATATAATTTCGTTCGCTGCAATTCCGGATCCTCAATTTCTTCCCATACAAACTCCGGCAGCGGCTCGCCCTTTTCTTCCTTCATACCCAGATAAAAAGGTTTGTTTTTGCCATACCGTTCCCCGTCCAGGATAGAATCATGCTCCCGATCCGACTCCCTAACGATGACCGGTCCCGGAATCTTCCGCATGACATCATCATCAACCCGGACATATCCATCAGACACAGCCCTGAGCCAGGTTAATACCAGGCCGGACTTTTCCGCAGGCACTGTGAGATGAAAACTTTGCAGCTCATCACAAGTAACCATCACAGGAATGCTGGCTTCCGGCGTGTATAACATGGCGGGTTGATTTTGACCGCATTCCATAGTTTCAATATCACTGCTAACCAGATAATCCAGGAATTCGCGGGATTTGTCACCAGTGATGATATAGGAAGAAGTAGTTTGACTTTCTTCAGCGGTATCATCCAAGTAATAAAAATGGGGATAACCATGGGAGTGAGGTTTGTAATCGATCCCGGCACTTTGTGCCAGATCGCGCACCTTCAGCTTAGCTTCTTCTAGTGTTTTAAAATCTACTTTTGCCCTGAGGCGTCGTCCCTGGTAATACGGTTCGCAGGAAAACAGAATGTCCGCAATAATATCCGCTACCTGGCGCGTTTCTTCTTCTTTAAGTCCCCGCTGGGTGATCCAAGGAGTACCTAAGCGGACACCGGAGGGATTTAAGGCGGAAACATCACCGGGGATAGTATTCCGGTTAGTGACCACACCTGCCACATCCAGGATACGAGCAGCAAGGTCACCGCTCAACCAGGCT
>CAYWYT010000681.1:0-1284 GCA_964462665.1 uncultured Woeseiaceae bacterium
GTTTCGATTTCGGCAATATCTCCAACTTCCTTACTTAAAAGTCCATGCCCGATAGGAGAACTTACGGAAAGTTTCCCCTGGGATAGATCTGAAACGGCATCAGCTACCAAAGTGTAGTCAAATTCCATTTTATTATCGATGTTTCTGATCTTCACTATCGATAAAGCCAATACTTTCGACGTATCCAGTAAAGATTCATCTATCAACCTCGCTTTAGACAAGGTATCTTTCAATTGGGCTATCTTGTATTCCAACATTGACTGCTCTTCTTTAGCAGCATGATATTCGGCATTTTCACTCAAATCCCCTTTGTCTCTGGCGTCAGCAATTTCTACAGTCACTCTGGGCCGTTCAACGTGCTCCATGTGTTCTAGTTCCATTCTCAATTTCTTTAACCCTTCAGCAGTATAATAGGATACTTCACTCATTTTTCAACATTTTTACATTAACATCCTTGGATTGTTCCTTACATATAAAAGACAAAAATCTCGAATCCAAAAGATTTTGGAATGAGATCTCTACACAAATGTACCAAATTCTATTTTATTATTGAAAAATGTGAAGAAAATATTTTAGAAAACATCTGTTTGAGGCAGCTAATGGTGAATCACAAACAATATAAATAATTTGTACCTTGCGAAAAAATTTAAGACGTGAAAAAGTTATTTGTTTTTCTCTTATTTACCCTGATGATTTCTTGCAATGACAATAGCAACGAATTGAATAAATTCTTGCCCGATGTACCGGTAAATGAAACTATTTTTTTGAATAATCCTGAATTCATAAACCTTCAGATTCCATTCAGTCCTGTTGCGACAACGCGCGGGGGAATTAGCGGAATTATTATTGTCAATACAGGACGCGATTTGTTCGTCGCATTCGAAAGAAGTGCACCACACCTTACACCACAGCCCTGTTCTATAATGAAAATTAATAATTTGGTTATGGAATGTGATTGCGATGATAGTAAATTTAGCCTTTTAGACGGGGCTCCGATGACAGATGGTATTGATTTACCTGCAAAACAATACAGAGTATTGATTACAGGACCCGATACACTGCAAATAGTAAACTTTTAATTCTTTTTTGATCAAGTGAAAAATTACTTTTCATCCGATTTTAAACTAGGCGTTCTTGGAGGTGGACAACTAGGCAGAATGCTGCTCTCAGAAACCCAGAAATACGATATTTATACTGTTATACTCGACGGTTCAAAAAATGCACCTTGTGCAGAAATCTGTAATGAGTTTCACCATGGTAGTTTAATGGATTTTCAAACCGTAT
>CAYWYT010000682.1:0-1283 GCA_964462665.1 uncultured Woeseiaceae bacterium
GCGATGGTCGCGACTACATTAAGCTCAATGGTAAGGACCGACACATCGTTGGCTACCTGCGGGGCTTTCTATTCAGCCCGAAGAGAGCGATGACACCGATCAAGGCACTATCAGGTGGCGAACGCAATCGTGTCATTCTCGCCAAGCTGTTTACTCGACCAGCGAATTTACTGGTTTTGGACGAACCAACCAACGATCTCGATGTTGAGACGCTCGAAGTCCTCGAGGACCGGCTCACCGAATACAGTGGCACATTGATCGTAGTCAGCCACGATCGTGAATTTCTCGACAATGTCGTCACCAGTACCGTCGTGTTTGAAGAAGACGGCAGTATTCAGGAATACGTCGGCGGTTACAGCGACTGGCTGCGACAGGGCCACGAGCTTGCGATTACGGACAGTCCGCTCGAAGTTGCGGAACGTAAACGACTCGCAGCCGAAAAACGCAAACAAAAAAAGCCAAAGAAGCTCAGTTACAAAGACCAGCGCGCACTCGACCAGTTACCGGCCGAAATCGAAGCGCTCGAAACCCTGATTAAGGAAATACAAAATAGCATCGCCGAACCAGACTTCTACGCGCAGGAACAGCAAGTCGTGCAGGCGAAACTGCAGGAGCTCACCGACAATGAGACGCTGCTGGAAAGCCGGGTTGAGCGCTGGAGCAAACTGGAAGACACGCAGGCCGAACTTAAGGAGTCGCTATGACACATCCAATCCGGTGGCCTTGCAAAGCCGCGGCGATTTTCGCAGTAATCGCAGGAATGCTTCTGCTCCTGGCTGGCTGGGGACATTTAAGTGCAGTCCTCGAAACGACGGCGGGACGACCGTTTGATTACCACTTCGTATCGCTGGTGACGACGAGTGGCATCCTGATGTTCCCGGGCATTGTCGGAATTGCAACGAGCTACTGGCTTTGGCAGGGCAGAATCTGGGCTTATGTTTCCTGCCTGCTGTCGGTGTCGGCGTTAATGTTGTACCTCGTTCTTCTGCTCTTCATGAAAGCTCAGGTACCGAATAATGCTACGGCCGCGGGTGACGAGGTCTATGCGACAACCGGACTGGCGATTACCCATTTTGTCGTGATGCTGGGTGTGCTCCTGTGGTTGCATGGCAACCGCAACACCGGGTCCGGACTTTCCAATAGCCTTGACTGAAATACTGGACTCATAAAGATAAGGATAACCATGCATCCGTTACGAGCAACTCTTGTTGTATTTCTTTTCTCTTTCAGCGGTAACGCTTTTAGTCAAACTGCATTAGAAACCCCCAACGAAACCGTCACAG
>CAYWYT010000683.1:0-1283 GCA_964462665.1 uncultured Woeseiaceae bacterium
TTTTTCATTAGCTAACTATCTCGTCTTGACGACTTAATGTTAACAACACAACTATTTTAATTGCGGTCTGGACGGGACTCGAGAGCCAGCAATGAATTTACAGTTTGTTATGATGAGTATTGGTTATTCATTTCATTGTGAGTGTTTTAAAAAATTCATTACGTGCTCTAGGCTTTCAAGAGGACTTTCCTCCATTGGAATATGACCTGTATCATCCAATATCACTAATGTATCATTTGGTAAATACTCATGAAATTTATAGGCATTCTCGACTGGGATTAATAAATCTTTCGCTCCCCAAATTATGAGTGTTGGCTGCTGAATGGATTTTATATTATTATAAGCACTCGTATCCTTTGACATCTTGAACCTATCTACGAATGCTTGACGGTTACCCTCTCTGAGCGTGAGTTCAAAGTACCTTTCGACTATTAAATCAGTTACCTTTGACTTATCAAAATATACATTTTCAACACTAGCTCTCACTATAAAACGTGGAGTAATAAAGGTAAGTAGCTTGTTAAATACAGGAGTTCGAGCTAATTTAAAGGCAATTGGTACGCTCTTTGAATTTAGGGGGTATCCTGCTGCATCTATTAAAATCAATTTTTTTATCATGTCTGGTTGCTCTAGGGTATAATTCCATGCTATTTCTCCACCTAAGGAATTGCCAACCAGCACACATTGTTTAATCTCTAAAGCTGTCAAAAAATCTTTTAAGAAATCCATGTAATGAGCCATTGAATAATTGTGATCGGGAAACGGACCTGTTAAGCCATATGCAGGAAGATCGAATCTAACCACTCGATTTGATTTCTTCAAACTATTGGTCCACGCATCAAATGTATGTAAACTTGATGCTGTGCCGTGGATGAGTACTATTGGTATGGAGTCGGTTTGGTCTCCCTCATCGCGAAAATGAACATCCATTCCATTTACTGAAATGAATGAAGACTCTGAATCGGTGTACGTTTCTTTTAATTCATTAAATGGAATATCTCGATGGCCAAAGAAGAGAATAATACCTGTGATGATGAGTATAGTAAAGGTTAAAATAATCTTTAAACTTTTAATTAGATATTTCATTGACTTATACGATTTAAAATGGGTAATCTATCTTTTAGCAGGTATTTGATCCATTGCACGCTCCGCTAAAGCTGTTATTGATAAGGATGGATTTACACCTGGATTTGCAGAAATCATAGACCCATCGATAATATAAAGATTATTATAACCAAAAACTTTATTGTCCTTATCTATCACACCTTCTGAAGGATTTTCTC
>CAYWYT010000684.1:0-1281 GCA_964462665.1 uncultured Woeseiaceae bacterium
AGCGTTATATTTCGGCTCACCCTGAAATTAACCAATATATTGATGATAACTTCCCCTTGTTATTACCCAATGTAAAACATGCCGTCATTAATACTTTTGGAGTGGAAACCTTTAAAAAGAGGTTTCATATTGATGCAACCTTGGTACCCAATGTGATGGATTTTGAGCGCATTTATGGTGTTCCAACTCCCGGAAATCAATTTTTTCTAAGAGATGTTGGTATAAAAAAAGGTGAAATTGCCTTATTACAAGTTACTCGAATTGTTAGACGTAAGGGGATTGAAACGGCTATTTCATTAATTGATAAGCTAAATGATAAGAAGCTTAAACTTGTTATCACAGGAAATAGTCATGACGATGAAAATAGGGAATATTATAATGAGTTGATAGATCAAATTCATGAGCTGAATCTATCGAGTCAAATCATTTTTGCTTCACATAAAGTGTTAGATCATAAAGATTTATCGGATGTTTATGCGCATGGAAGGGCCTGTACTTATTTTAGTACTTACGAAGGTTTTGGAAATGCTTTTGTGGAAGGTGTACTTGCCAAAAAGCCAATATTTGTGAATAACTATAAGCCAGTATATATGCAAGATATTGGCAGTAAAGGCTTTGAAACCGTAATGATAGAAGACAATAAGCTCACTAATCAAAAAATTCAACAAATGTCGGACGTCATTTATAATACAAAACGATGTAAAGAAATTGGTGAGTTTAACTTCGAGCTTGGTAAAAAATATTTTTCATATGATGTGCTTGAGGAAAAATTAAGTAACTTATTTACATTTTAAGAAATTAAACTATGATTGATAAAAGGAATGTGAAAATTAGTCAGGTATTAAAAGAACTAAACAAGGAGAAAGTAAATACTTGGTTTGATTTAGGCTTATTTATAGATAAATTTAAGGACCAAAATTCAAAATCTGAGTTTAAAGGCGATGCCAATTCCTTTGATGCCCACCTTGAAAAAGGAGGGATTGCTTTCTTAACATTTTACTTCGCCATAGATGGTATTACGGTAGAAACTGAAAAGTATGCCAAGACCTTTAAAAATATATACCCAAATATTCCTATTCATTTTATTGCGGGAGAAATTAAGCAGGAAGCCGATGAGCTCATCCCAACAACCGCTTTTAGAAAAGTGATTCCAGAGATGGAAGCATTTGATGCCTGGCCATTGTACAATGACTTCTTTAAAACTAAGATGGAACGCGGAAGTATAGAATATAATGAGCTCATTGGTAAGTTCTGGAAAGAGGTATTGGTTCTTGTAGAAAA
>CAYWYT010000685.1:0-1281 GCA_964462665.1 uncultured Woeseiaceae bacterium
TTGCCATTGCGATTTGGATATACTTATAGTACCAATCCAATTGACGATGAATTAGCCTTTTTCTCTACCCCGGCAACTGCTATTATTGCTCATGCCTTTCAATTTGGTTTGAGTTATGAATTCACAGATAATTTCAGACTGGATGCTGTTTACCATTACGGGATGAGCGACGGAAAAACAAGTGGAAATCTATTAAATCCAACGCCACAACAATTTGGCGGACCATGGGATGCGGTTAACAATCCTTTGGGTAAAATTCCTGGCTCAGAAGTGGCTTATGACATGACTACCAACATGTTTATGTTAGGTCTTAACTTTAAGTTAGGCGGAAAAGACACCGATAAAGACGGCGTAAAAGATAAAGATGATCTTTGTCCTGAGGTTGCAGGTCTTGAAGAATTCAATGGCTGTCCTGATACTGATAGTGATGGTATTCAGGATTCAGAAGACAAGTGCCCTAACGAAGCTGGTTTGGCCGAATTTAACGGATGCCCTGATTCAGATGGAGATGGCTTTGCCGATAAAGAAGATATGTGTCCGAATGTAGCTGGTTTAGCGCAATTCAATGGTTGTCCTGATACTGATGGAGACGGCGTTATGGATTCAAAAGATGCCTGCCCTAATGAAGCTGGACCTATTGAAAATAAAGGATGCCCTGTAATTGATACAGATGGTGATGGAGTTGCTGATGCTGATGATAAATGTCCTAACGTTGTTGGTGTTGCCGAAAATTATGGTTGCCCGTTAGTAACGCCTGAAGTTCAAAAAGAAATAACTGACCTTGCAAGAGCGATTTATTTTAAAACAGGTTCTGATTCTTTTACGGATGAAACTCAGATAAGACTTGAAGGTATTGATAAAATCCTTACAGAATTTACTGCTACAAGTTTTATAGTTGAAGGACATACTGATAGTACAGGAAGTGATAAAATAAATGAAAAGCTATCTCAACAGCGAGCTGAAGCCGTAATGAATTATTTAATTGATAACGGTTTTCCTGCAGATAAAATTAAAGCTGTTGGTTATGGTTCAGCCAAGCCAATTGGAGATAATAAGACGAGTAAAGGACGTCAAGCCAATAGGAGAGTAGAGATCTATTCCAATAATTAAACAAACAATTTAACTTTAAAAAGAACCGCTTCTAAAGCGGTTTTTTTTATGGAAAAATGTCAATAACTTTTATTGTTCGTGTACATAATGCATTGTATTTTTGGAGAAAAACCAAGAGTCTTGCACAATTATCTGGATGAATTAAACGAACCACAAAAGTTATTGACATTT
>CAYWYT010000686.1:0-1281 GCA_964462665.1 uncultured Woeseiaceae bacterium
TAGATTTCTTTCCGGAAAATCAACGGAACCTCTGCTCGAAACATGTCACGGAGCACTCCACCGAAGGTTCCGGTAACCACCCCCATTCCAATGCAGGCCCACCAGCTCAACCCGTGATCTTGCGCCACCTGGTTCCCGATGCACACAAAGACACCCAGCCCGATGGCGTCGAAAAGTGAGACGGCACGCTGCCATTGAATAGGGTCAGTCCTTGGATTTCAATATTAGGTTTGACGACTGCCTGTGGTTTGCTTGAGTTGCGGCATGGCAAGGCCACCGAGGTTTCAGTATTCGGGAGCGGTTTACCACGTGATGGCGCGTGGTGACGGCGGGAAGCGGATTTTTATCGGGAAGGAGGATCACGAGTCGTTTCTGCACGGGTTGGAACGGGTTTGCGGGAGCCATGGTTGGCGGGTGCACGCGTGGGCGTTGATGGGCAATCATTTTCATCTACTGCTGGAAACGCCCGAGCCGAACCTATCGGCCGGAATGCGGGTGCTGCTGGGGACTTTCAGCCAGGCGTGGAACAGCCGGCATCAGCGGCAGGGTCATGTCTTTCAAGGGCGATTCAAGGCGGTGCCGGTGGCCGGCGAGCGGGCGGAGGATGCGCATTATTTCAAGAGCGTGGCGGACTACATCCACCTGAATCCGGCAAGGGCAGGACTGGCGGGAGGTGAGCATGGCAAGTTGGTGGATTACCCGTGGAGCAGCCTGCGGCACTATCGGAAGGGACGTGTGCCGGAATGGCAGACGCTGGACCGGGTGTTGGATTCGTTTCGATTGAGCCATGAGAGGCGGGGCCGGGTGGCTTACGTTTCCTGGCTGGAGGCGCGGGCATCGAACGAGGGTGGCAGGATCGAGGAGAAGGCGATGAAGGCGATTCGCGGCGGCTGGTATCTGGGGGAGGAGGGCTTCAAGGACAAGCTGCTGGGTCTGATTGGCAAAGCGGGAGCAAAGATGATAAAGCGAGGCAGCATTGCGGGTGCCGCCGTCCGTGCTCACGATGAAGGCGAGGCAGAGCGCATCATCCGAGTGGTCGGGACGGAGTTGGGATTGCCGGAAAGAGCGGAGGAGTTGAGAACCTTGCGAAAGGGCGACCCAAGAAAGGTGATCTGCGCGGCGCTGGTGAAGGGGAGCACCTCGATGAACAACGACTGGCTGGCAAAGCGGCTGTGCATGGGGCATCCTGCTGCCATGAGTCAGTTGGTGAACCGAAGACGGAAAGATCCGAAGAGCCTGAGAACCCTGAAGAAGCATGAGAAAACATTTAAATCCAAGGAC
>CAYWYT010000687.1:0-1278 GCA_964462665.1 uncultured Woeseiaceae bacterium
TCGATATTCGGAGAAATACCCAAAAATGATTGCCTTATTGCAAAGAGTGACTAGCGCGAGCGTAGTAGTAGAGGGGATGCAAATAGCGTCTATTAACCGGGGTCTGTTGGTTTTTGTCGCCGTGCATCGCGACGACGACGAAACAGACATCGCCCGGCTCGCTGAGCGAATTCTGAGCTATCGGGTGTTCCCCGACGCTGCGGACCGTATGAGCCACAGCCTTGAGGACACAGGCTTTGGGTTATTGCTGGTGCCGCAGTTCACGCTGGCCGCCGATACTAAAAAGGGAACGCGCGCCAGCTTTACCCGAGCTGCCGCTCCGGAGGTCGGCGAGGACTATTTTGAGCGTCTGGTGGATGCCTGCAAACAACGCCTGGAAATGGTTGAAACCGGCCGTTTTGGTGCCAATATGCAGGTTAGCCTGACGAATGACGGACCGGTAACTTTCTGGCTCGAAAGCTAACAGGTGTTGCGCTGTGACGCTGTCCCGGTATTGTCTGCGTCAGAGGGTTATTATCCTTAGAATTACATTGCTGTATTGCGGGGCAATTCCCCAGGAGTTTTAAAATGTTATCAGGCATAAGCTGGCCACAATTACTGATCGTGCTGGTCATCGTGCTCGCAATTTTTGGCACCAAGAAAATTCGCAATCTCGGCACTGATCTCGGTTCTGTCGTCAAAGGCTTTCGCAGTTCCATGAGCGAGGCTGAAGCGGCGAAAGAGCAGCTCAATGACGATTCTGCGGGCGGCTCCGCCGACGACGCAAATTTTGACAATACGCCGGCCGAAGAACCCCGCAAAGACGCTAAAGACGCTTAAGTCGCAACGCTCCCATGTCCGGATTCAGTTCCCCTGAATTTCTACTTATTGTAGTACTCGCATTGGTCGTACTCGGACCGAAGCGCTTGCCCGAGATCGCCAATAAGATTGGTGCTTGGGTAGGACAGGCACGCCGCATGACGCGCGTCATGAAGCGACAGCTCGAAGAAGAGCTCAACGTAGACGACCTCAACCAAATCGCTTCACCAGAGCGGCTTCTGAGCGCGCCTGACCCGAAGAAGGCACCGGACTCCGCTGACCCCGCTTATGACGACCGCAATTATGTCGCCGAGGCCGACGCAGCTGCGACCGACACCGCTGCAGCCGAAACCACTTCTGACAAGCCCGCTCCGGATCACATCCCGCACGACGACGATTCGTATTCGCCGTTGCACGAGGATGACGACGCAGAAAAACCAGCGTGACTGAAAGCAAAAAGAAAGAAGCGGACCTCGCTGA
>CAYWYT010000688.1:0-1276 GCA_964462665.1 uncultured Woeseiaceae bacterium
ATACTAACATATCATTGTGGTAATGATGAAATTAAAATTTATTCCTATTTTATTAGGTTTGTTTACGCTGCAACTATCGGCGCAAGAAACAGCTGAACCAAATCCATTTTCTATCAAATGGGATAATGGCTTTAGAGTTACCAGTCAGGACAATAACTTCAAATTAAAATTTGGTGGTCGTATCATGTGGGATCATGCCTATTTTAAGCAGGATGATGATCTTGATGCTTCTTTTGGAGAATTAGAAAGCTCTGATGGTACTGAATTTAGACGCGTAAGGTTTTTTATATCAGGTCTTCTTTATAAAAATTTTGAATTCAAACTTAATGTAGACTGGGCAGGTGGCGTAACATCGTTGAAGGATGCCTATATAGGTGTGCGAAATTTACCTATCGTAGGAACCGTTAGAGTTGGTCATGTAAAAGAGCCTTTACGATTTGATGCCTTGACCAGCAGTAAATACATTGTGTTTCTTGAAAGAGGTATTCCTGCTGACATCTCTAATGAGCGAAATAATGGTATCCTGTTGATGAATGACTTTTTGGATGACAAATTATCTATTCAGGCAGGTGTATTTAGAAATGCCAATAGTAACGGGAATGATAAATTTGCTGATGAATCAGTGGCCCTGACTTACCGATTGACTACTTTGGCCATCAATGATAAGGAAAAAGAGAAATTACTGCACTTTGGTGTTTCTCATAGCTATAGAAAACCAGATCGTGATGAATATTCGATTTCAATTAGACCCAAATCACATTTGTCTAAAAAATATATTTCAACTGGTAATATTGAAGATGTCAACACGGTAAATATCCTGAATGTCGAAGCCGTGTATTCTATAGGCCCGTTTACAGCACAGGCTGAATACTTGTCAGATTTTGCCCACCAGGAAAATGCTGAGGTTTCTCAAACCTACCAATTTGCCAACTATTATGCGCAAGTAAGCTTTTTTATCACCGGTGAACACCGACCTTATATTAATTCATACGAAACATTTGGAAGGGTTAAACCTCATAAAAACTTTATGGATGGTAGTAGTGGCGGTGCAGGAGCATTTGAGGTAGCATTGCGGTATGGCTATACAAATTTAAACAGTTTAGATATTTACGGCGGTACCCAAGGCGATATTACTATTGGTGCCAACTGGTATCTAAATCCTGCGGCAAGAATCATGTTCAATTATGTTTTCACTGATATTGACCAAAAAGATGTGGGAGATGGTAAGCTTCACATCGCTGAAGTTAGATTCCAAGTTGACTTTTAGTAAATTTTT
>CAYWYT010000689.1:0-1275 GCA_964462665.1 uncultured Woeseiaceae bacterium
CTCTGCTATCCCTTCAAGGGCGCCCCTAAGCTCCTCACCTCAAAAGCAAATTCCTAGCAATAGAACTCCTGATAATTCCTGAATATGCCTCATAAGACAACAAGCCAGATGCCGAGCCACAGGTTCCTTCTTGCCATTTTTGCCGGATCCCTCCTCACGGGGACGATCGGTCAGGTCTTGGCAGCGGAAGCTGGGGAGACGGCGAATCGCCCCAATATTTTGTTCATCATGGCCGATGATCATACCACTCAGGCTATCGGCGCTTACGGCAGCCATCTGGCCGGGCTGAATCCGACGCCGACCATCGACGCTTTGGCGAAGAATGGGATCCGTTTCGACCGGGTCTATTGCAACAACTCCATCTGCACGCCGAGTCGGGCCAGCATCATCAGCGGCCAGTATCCCCAGACTCATGGCGTGCTGGATCTCAACGGAAACATCCCACCTTCCGGACAACACCTTCCGCGGGAAATGAAGAAGGCCGGGTATGAAACGGCGATGGTGGGCAAATGGCATCTCAAACAAGAACCAGCGGCCTTCGACTACTACTGCGTCCTGCCGGGTCAGGGAAAATATCATGACCCTGACTTTCGGATTCGGGGCGGGAAGCCGTGGCCGAAGAGCGTGATCACGAAGAAAGGAATGCACTCCAGCGACGCCATCACCGACGTCAGCCTCGAATGGCTCCGGAACGGGCGGGACAAGAGCAAGCCGTTCTTCCTGATGCATCATTTCAAGGCACCGCACGACATGTTTTCCAACGCCCGGAGGTATGATTCCTACCTCGCGGAGGTGGGGATCCCCAAGCCCGACAACATCTTTGCTCCACCCAGTGGTTCTACTGGATCACGGGGGCTGGGGTCTGGTCTGGGGAGAGTCCATGCCCCCTGGGGATTGGGCAAGAGACTCGACATTCCCAATGATCTCGATGAGCGAGCCTACGCTGAGGCCTGTTATCAAAAATACCTGAAGCGCTACCTGCGCTGTGTCAAAGGGGTGGATGACAACGTGCAGCGACTCCTCGATCATCTGAAGGAGACGGGGGAGTTGGAGAACACTCTCATTATCTACACCGGCGATCAGGGCTTCCTGCTTGGGGAGCACGATCTCATGGACAAGCGCTGGTTCTTTGAGGAGTCGATGCGGATGCCATTCATTGTGAGTTGGCCCGCGGGGATCAAGAAGGGTCAAATGAACGATTGGCTCATCAACAACACCGACTTTGCCCCGACCATGATAGGGTTGGCGGGGGCCACGAAGACTCCCGACTACATG
>CAYWYT010000690.1:0-1273 GCA_964462665.1 uncultured Woeseiaceae bacterium
ATGGCAAAGGCAAAGTTTGAACGTAATAAGCCGCACGTAAACATTGGCACAATCGGCCACGTTGACCACGGCAAGACGACCCTGACAGCTGCGATCACGAAGTACTTTGGTGATTTCCAAGCGTATGACCAGATTGACGGCGCGCCAGAAGAAAAAGCACGCGGTATCACGATCTCTACTGCTCACGTTGAGTATGAGACAGAGAACCGTCACTACGCCCACGTTGATTGCCCGGGTCACGCTGACTACGTCAAGAACATGATCACTGGTGCTGCCCAAATGGACGGCGCGATCTTGGTTGTGAACGCAGCAGACGGCCCAATGCCACAGACGCGCGAGCACATCTTGCTTGGTCGTCAGGTCGGCATTCCGTACATGGTTGTCTACATGAACAAAGTTGACCAGGTTGACGACGACGAGCTGCTTGAGCTGGTCGAGATGGAAATCCGCGAGCTGTTGTCCTCATACGACTACCCTGGCGATGATATCCCAATCATTCCTGGTTCTGCGCTTCACGCGATGAACGGCACGCGCCCTGAGATTGGCGAAGAGTCGATCATCAAACTGATGGCCGCTGTTGACGAATACATCCCAATGCCGACACGCGCTGTCGACAAGCCGTTCTTGCTGCCAATCGAGGACGTGTTCTCGATCTCTGGTCGCGGTACTGTTGTCACTGGCCGTATTGAGCGTGGCGTTGTGAACGTTGGCGACGAACTTGCTATCGTTGGTATCAAAGACACTAAGAAGACGACCTGCACAGGCGTTGAAATGTTCCGCAAGCTTCTGGACTCCGGTCAGGCTGGCGACAACGTTGGTGTCTTGCTGCGCGGTATCGACCGTGAAGGTGTTGAGCGTGGTCAGGTTCTTTGTAAGCCCGGCTCAGTTAGCCCACACACAAAGTTCGAGGCAGAAGCCTATATTCTGACCAAAGAAGAGGGTGGTCGTCACACACCATTCTTCGCGAACTACCGTCCACAGTTCTACTTCCGAACGACTGACGTCACGGGTACAGTTGTTCTGCCTGAGGGCACCGAGATGGTGATGCCGGGCGACAACCTGAAGTTCAACGTTGAGCTGATCGCACCAATCGCGATGGAAGACGGCCTGCGCTTTGCGATCCGCGAAGGCGGCCGTACTGTCGGCGCTGGCGTGGTTTCCAAAATCGTTGAGTAAACCGTAGGTCGGGGCGCCCCCCGACACACGCAACAGAACAAACAAAAGGCCGCTCCACTTGGGGCGGCCTTTTGCGTTGCATCTGACGGCGATGTAC
>CAYWYT010000691.1:0-1272 GCA_964462665.1 uncultured Woeseiaceae bacterium
ACACTGTACTCCAGTCAATAGTCGCAGGGTCCAGTTCCACTGCATCTGATTGCCAACCTTGAAAAATCCGCATGTTTTGTTTTTGCAGATAGTTTGGGTCTTTTTTTAACCTGGGAAGAGTTTCATTGCGGGCGATACTTGGCGTAAGATTCCAGTAAGGATTAAAGACCACGTACTTAATGGTATCGTTAAACACTGGAGTTTCGTGATAATTTTTCCCAACTATGACAGGCATAGAGAGATCGAATTTTCCTGGCCTACCTGCGATCACTTCGAATGCTGCAATATTGACAGCAACCATTTGCACATTGTTTATCCTCTTCAGCCACCTATAACGCTCCATATTAATGACTATCTGTTGTATTCGTGATTCTACAGGCACATTCAATGCCAAAAGAGTCTGTTCGCCAATGATTCCATCTGGGGACAAATTGTGTCGTATCTGGAATTTTTGGACAGCCTTCACCAAATGTTGATCAAAGGCTGTACTCTCCGTGTTCTTCACGATCAACTCTCCGGTTATTGCCAATCGTCTTCTGAGAGATTTAACACGCGAGCCAGCCTTACCTGGCTTCAACACTTCGCCTGCAGGGACAGACGGCCAGCCACCTGCGGATGCAATCATTCGATACTCAGCCAATTTTTTTTGCAAAAGTTTATATTGTAAAAATGGTGGTGCTTGATTCACCAGAAAAGTTTTAATGTCCTGGGCCTTGAATGCAGCTTGAAAAACAGCTTTCCAATCCACCTCTACATCTCTGGCGGTGGCAAACAGTTCGGGATCAATCTGACGCGGCTCAAGACCACCTTCACGTTGATCGGCCACGTAGCGAACCATTCCTAAAGTCAGAACAATATCCAAACGAACCAGACTCGCGGTGTCGTCGCTCTTCCAGAATTGACTGATGTTGTTGACTAAATAACTAGAAGGATTGAGACCATGTTTATCGGCATCTCTTAGCACTGCAAATATATCTTTGGCGCGTTGGCTTGGTTTACCATTCGTTATCCAGAACGGCTGAAAGCCGTTATTGCGATAAATATCGATGAGAATTTTATCGATTTTATCAGAACTTCTTCCATGGATGTCCAGTTTGAGAGACGTAGCTGGCCCCATTTTAAGATACTGACCCAACATATCTTTTGTTGGGTCCATGGCTGAATAACCAGAAGAAGAACACATCATCAAGGTGAATAAAACAATGAATACTACTGTCGATTTTTTAAATGTCGTCAAATGTATCACCTTTGTCAGTCGTTTTTCTGGGAGAA
>CAYWYT010000692.1:0-1269 GCA_964462665.1 uncultured Woeseiaceae bacterium
AAACTCGCAGTAATTATCTGCGCGGTAGCATTGTGGAAAGTCTTGCGGACGGTACCACCGGAACGCTCGCAGAAGACGACACTCAACTGTCGAAATTCCATGGTTTTTATCAGCAGGATGACCGCGATATCCGCGCCGAACGAACGCGGCAAAAACTTGAGCCTGCTCACAGCTTCATGATTCGTGTCCGAGTACCCGGTGGCATCGCCACGTCAGAACAATGGCTGGTGATGGATCGACTTGCGAAGGAATATGCCAACGATTCAATTCGCCTGACAACACGGCAGGCATTCCAGTTTCATGGCGTCATCAAGCGCGACTTGAAACCAACCATCGCGGCGATTAACCGCTCATTGCTCGATACGATTGCCGCTTGCGGCGACGTCAATCGCAACGTCATGTGCACGCCCCTGGCAGAGCGTTCTGCTATGCATGCGGCCGCTTATGCAACCGCCGCATCGCTAAGTGCACACCTGACGCCAAACACCAGCGCTTATCATGAGATCTGGCTGGACAAGCAACGCGTCGCCGGCACAGAAGATGCTCGAATGGACCACGAGCCGATATACGGTTCTACCTATTTGCCAAGAAAATTCAAGATTGGCATTGCCATTCCGCCGTCAAATGATGTCGACATCTTCTCGCAAGACCTCGGCTTCGTTGCTATTCAGAAAGACGGGGAATTGGCTGGGTACAACGTCACCGTGGGTGGTGGCATGGGCATGCACCACGGCGAGGCCGAAACCTACCCACGCGTTGGCGACGTTATTGGCTTCTGCAGCCCAGATCAGGTTAACGAGCTTGCCGAACAAGTCGTTAAAATTCAACGTGATAACGGCGATCGAAGCAATCGTAAACATGCGCGTCTTAAGTACACGATAGACGACAATGGTCTCGACTGGTTCATCGCGGAGTTGCACTCGCGTTTGGGGTACGAGTTGCAGCCGGCTGCGCGCTACCGCTTCCTTAGTCGTGGCGATGAATTTGGCTGGACGAAAGATCAATCCGCAGAGTGGCATTTGACGCTGTTCATTCCGCAAGGACGAATTGCCGATGTCGGTGAACACAAACTTTTGAGCGCCCTCGCCGCGATAGCAAGAGTACATGCGGGCACGTTCCGACTAACCTCTAACCAGAATGTCATCATCAGCGGTGTTGCTGCCAACAAGAAGAAGAGTATCGAACGACTGTTGCAGAACCACGGCGTTGTCCCCGTCGAAGAGCTTTCTCCGCTGAAGCAACAAGCGCTGGCGTGTGTAGCACTACCAA
>CAYWYT010000693.1:0-1267 GCA_964462665.1 uncultured Woeseiaceae bacterium
AAGCCGAATGTTCGGAGCCGAATTCCAGGCACTGCATAAGCCCAGATGCTCGCTAGAATGTGAACTCGTTCACATTTTTTGACGCTGTAGCAGTGTTTCGGCGCGTTATGCAAGACGCGGCGTCCTTTTGGCACCGAAATTGCAACTTTCGTAGAGTTGGCAAGTACGGGCGACGGCACCACGAACTTTTACAGATGGATTAATAAAAGTCTAATGATTTCAGTCGTATAGTCCATGTATTGATAGTAGTCTATGAAGCATAAGAGGAAAATTTTGTGATCCCATTTGTTGATCTAAAGGCCCAATACGCCGGCATCAAGGGCGAAGTAAATGCCGCCATCCAGGGGGTGCTCGATTCCTGCCAATTCACGCTCGGTAGCGAGGTCGTGAACTTCGAGGAAGAGTTTGCGGCATTCTCCGGCGCTGAGATTGGTATCGGCGTCAACACTGGCACGAGCGCGTTGCATCTCGCATTACTCGCGGCGGACATTGGGCCCGGTGACGAGGTCATCACGGTGCCGCATACATTTGTCGCGACGGTTGCGGCCATCCGGTACACAGGCGCAACTCCTGTATTCGTCGATATCGACCCGGTGAGCTTCAATATGGATCCCCGCTTGGTCGAAGCTGTCATCACGCCGCGTACAAAGGCGATTCTCCCCGTCCATCTTTACGGTCAGCCAGCCGATATGGACCCGATCATCGAGATCGCGCGCAAGCATGACCTTGTCGTAATCGAGGATGCTGCTCAGGCGCACGCCGCCGAGTACAAGGGACGGCGAGTCGGAAGTCTTGGAGACATGGCCTGCTTCAGCTTCTATCCGGGCAAAAACCTGGGCGCCTGTGGGGAGGGCGGCATGGTCGTCACCAACAACACCGAATATGCACGAAAGATACAGATGCTTCGCGACTGGGGTGCCGAGCAGAAGTATCACCATGTCCTCAAGGGATACAATTACCGGCTGGAAGGCATCCAGGGCGCCGTCCTCCGCGTGAAGCTCAAGTACCTCGAGTCGTGGACAGAAGCTCGTCGTGCAGCAGCGTCCCGTTACGACGAGCTGTTGGCCGGCAGTGACTACGCAACACCGGTGGCACTGGAGCACAATCGTCACGTCTACCATGTTTATGCGATACGCACGTCGAACCGTCAAGCGGTGCAAGAATCCCTGCAATCACAGGGTGTGCAAACCGGCATCCATTATCCGACGCCGGTGCACCTGCTTCCTGCCCATGCGGACCTGGGGTATCGGCAAGGCCAGTTCCCGCA
>CAYWYT010000694.1:0-1265 GCA_964462665.1 uncultured Woeseiaceae bacterium
TTTCCTTAATCCAGTCCTTTTCTTCAATCTCTAAATAAGAATCAAGTATCATTTCGGGAATAGAATAGTAGCTAGACCCTCCAGGTAACGAATTGGTTAAAAGCACTATTCCAAAGTTTAGTTCAGGAACCAGAATTGTCCTTGAAAGCATGCCGGGTAACCCACCTGTATGTGAAATGACTATTTTCCCGTTTGCATCTTTTAGTCCCCAACCTAAGCCATAGGCAAAAAAATGTGAATTAGTTCTAGGGTTAGGCTTTATAGTGAAACCTGTATTCGTATGTGGCTTCCACATTTCTTGTTGCTGGTTTTCAGAAAACAGTTCAATAGACAAGTCCTTTCCATATTTACCTCGATTCAATTGCATAATCATCCATTTGCTTAAATCGCTAACGCTTGAATAAATACCACCTGCCGCAGCTACAAGGTCACTATCATATGTCGGCAATTGTTTGATCTGTTCACCATCAGAATCGTGTGGTAATGCCAAATTAGCATTTTCTTGCAAGCTTGAATTTGTTGGAACTGAGTTATTCATATCCAGCGGTGTAAATATTCTTGTTTGTATAAAATCCACCCAGCTCATTCCACTAATTCGTGCCACCACTTCTCCTGCAACAATATAAAGGAGATTGTCATAATCAAACTTAGTCCTAAAGGCAGAGATCGATTTCTGGTATTGAAAACTATTGAGGACATCCTTAATTGTGAAATCAGCACCATCTGGAAATATCATTAAATCACCAGCCCCAAGGCCCAAGCCACTTCTATGGGTTAGAAGATCTAGAATTGTAAAATTCGCTGTGACATAATCGTTGTACATTTTGAACTCAGGAATGTGATCTACGACTTTATCCTTCCATTTTAATTTTTCTTCGTCAACAAGAATTGATAGTGCGGCAGCTGTGAAAGCTTTCGAATTTGAAGCGATAGCAAACAATGTGTTGTCATCTACCTTTTCCTTATTTTCAATAGATTTGATTCCATAACCTTTGGAATGAATCACTTCTCCGTCCTTTACAACAGCGATGGCAATACCTACAGAAGGAGATATGCTCATAGCTTTATCGACAAGGGAATCAATTTGTTTTGAGTTCAGCCCCTGACCAAAAAGTGAGTGACCTATAAAGAGACAAATTACCGATGAGATAAGAAGGATTAGTTTTTTCATAATTAGTTTTTTATTGATTCAACTTTTGTGTAAAGTGTATATCTGTCATTATGCCCACTTCCCGCTATCCCAAGATACGATTTATTATCATTCA
>CAYWYT010000695.1:0-1264 GCA_964462665.1 uncultured Woeseiaceae bacterium
TTATCTAACCCCATCGAAGCACCAGTGTGACTTAGTGTTTGCTTTATAAAAGACCCGCCACCTCCTACCATTTTTCCATTGACACCTTTGCCACCATCTCGCAATAACATCCCATAACGGGCAAAATCACGGGTCGTTAGTATAAATCCACCCATAGTCGCTGGCACTCCATGTCCGTCTGTTGAAATATAGCCTGTATTTTCAAACCCAGATGCCACCATGACTTCCCTTACTGACTCATGAAGTGGTCGGCCAGAAGCGGCCTCTACGACCATACCAACGACATCTGTGTTAGTCGATTTGTATAGGTATTTACCATCATTGGTAATGTTTTTACTTTCAATTGTTTTTAGATAAGCGTGAAGGTCGTCTTTTATGTCCTCTCGATATGGTCGCCATCCACTTGCAGATTCATGACTCCGTATGGGTGAATCCGGGTCACCATAGCCTTCTGTATAATCGTTGACAACATTCATATCCAGTACTTGCTGAACAGTGGCCTCTGCATAACCGGAACCCATATCTGGGTAAAAAGTTTTTATCTTTTCACTTAGGTCCAATTTTCCTTCGGCTACCAGTTTACCAACGAGCAAATTATTAATAGTTTTGGTTGAAGATTGGCAGGAGTGCTGTTGAGTTGGGCCAAAGTCTGGTGAGTATTTTTCATAGACGATGGTGTCGCCTTTGACAATGACAATTCCGCTGAAAGCGGTTGTACTGGTCAGGTAATTAACTTCAGGTAGATCGCCGATATTTAAATCTTGGCTCTTTTTTAACTTCTTAATTGTAGATGGTCGCACACTACTCGTATAGCGAACAACCTTCTCAAAATTTTGCAAACCATAACGACGATTCTCACCGTTTTCCCAATTTTCGGCACTAACTCTCCCAGTCGCACTTGGACCTGGTTGATAGTATTCAGATGCAACAGAAGGACTTGCAACCATAATCGCAAATAGCATCATTAGATAGTTCCTTAAATAATTCATATTGTAGATTCCTCATGTATTGATTCTCGCAAGAAATGGGTATTCTGAATTGTGAGATGGATTCAAAAAACTCAATCATTCTTTCATGCTGAAAAGGTCAGTGATGTAACAGACATTTAGAAGAACGACACTATACCGTTATGGATTAGATAGGTACCTGTCAAGTAAGATTGGTTGTGATAAGGTCAATGTGTAAAATTCAAAGAACTGCTTTACCTTCTTCCTGTATCTTTAAAGGGCGAGGGGTATTCCCCGCCCTAACAGGTAAACTATCC
>CAYWYT010000696.1:0-1259 GCA_964462665.1 uncultured Woeseiaceae bacterium
GTGAAACTTCTCGATGGCAACAAGAGCCTCCTCGAGGTGCTTCTTCTTGAGTTTGCCGTCTTTGAACTGAGGTGGACCCCGAAGTCCGGCCACTGAACGGCTAAGCTAAGCTATGGTGGCTGGGTGTGGGAGAAGTGTATTGGTTCATGATTGATTGATCAAGGATGCAGTGGTGTAGGCCGGTGCAAAGGACTCGAAATTGGGAAGACGTAACGGAGGGCGAAGCACCCACGAAGCGTAGCGTAGTGGGTGCGCAGCCCGGAGTGGAGGCTTCCCAATTTCGGCGCGCCGGGGGGGTGCTCATGCCGCCTCGTCCTGTTGCGCCACAACGCCCTCCTGAGGGCGCAAGGACTCGTCGTAGACTTTGCCGGGAGTGAGGTTGCCGAGCGCCTCGTGAGGCCGCCAGGAGTTATACCGGTCGAACCAGCGATCGAGTCCCTTAATCAGTGCGGGAATCGTACCGTGCTCGCGCAGGTAGATCTCCTCGTATTTCACGCTGCGCCACAATCGCTCAATGAAGACGTTGTCCATCCAGCGACCTTTGCCATCCATGCTGATCTTCACGCCGAGTTGCTCCAAGCGTCCGGTCCACTCCACGGAGGTGAACTGACAACCCTGGTCGGTGTTGAAGATCTCGGGAGTGCAACCGGCGTTGGCGATGGCTTTGTCGAGAGCGCTCAGACAGAGCGTGGTGTCCATGGTGTTGGATACCGTCCAGCCAAGGACTTTGCGTGAATACCAATCCATTACCGCACAAAGATAGGCGTGACCGCCCGGCATCGGAACATAGGTGATGTCCGTGCACCATACCTGGTTCGGAGCCCCGATTTTCAGGCCTCGCAACAGGTAAGGATACTTCCGGTGGGTGCTGTTCGCGATGCTCGTGCGAGGCCTGCACCAGATGGATTCCTGTCCCATCTCTTGGCGCAGACGTCGGACCCGCTTACGGTTGACCTTCAGTCCATGATCTCGCTCAAGGACCGTGACCAACCGCCGACTGCCCAGGGTCGGATCCACCAGGTAAATCTCGTCTAACAGACGCTTGATCTGGCGGTCTTCCTCACTCTCCTCCACGGCTTGGTAGTCTAGCGAAGAGCGGGCGATGCTCAGAAGAATACATTGGCTTCTCATGCTCAATTTGGGATGCGTATTTTCCACCAACTCGATGCGATCCCTCACAGGCCGAGTTGTTTGGACTTTTTTCTCAGAAAGTCCACTTCCACCGACAGTTGCCCGATCTTGGAGTGCAGCTTGTCGCG
>CAYWYT010000697.1:0-1257 GCA_964462665.1 uncultured Woeseiaceae bacterium
GTTTGGTCATGTGATGCGGGAGATATAAGATATCTATCGTGAGTTATTGTCGACACCATCCCGCGACAGACGGCCGCTGGCACTGTGCCCCCTGCCAGCTTTCGTTTTGCGATCAATGCGTCTATGTGCGGAAAAGCCAAACACGGCCAGGATGTCTGCACTGTGCCGAGCAGCTGGAGTTTCAGCCAACCCAGAGTGACGTCGTTCCCTTCTGGAAGCGCCTGAACGATTTTTTTGCGTACCCGTTTCAGATTGGGCCGATGGCTTTGCTGGGCATCGCCGTACTCACCAGTCTTGTCTTTTCCTCCGGGCTGCTTGCTGGACTGTCCGCCATATTCATTTTGTTGCTGCAGTTTAAGTACGGCTTCAATGTCATAGCTGCGATGTCCGAAGGAGAGTTTCAGGCACCTTCGCTGCTGGCGACGATTACTGAGGGGGGATACGACCTGGTCATCAAGCAGTTCGCCATCGTGGTGTTCATGATCTTCGTGACTGCGATGGTCTCGGCCGAATTGAGTCCGGTGCTCGGCTTCCCATTGGGCGTATTTTTCTTTCTTGTCTTGCCAATGAGCACTATTGTTTTGGCAAGAGAACGGTCGCTGGGCGCGGCGTTGAATCCGATCATCCTGGTGACGAGTGTCTATCGTATCGGCTGGGCTTACTTGTTGGTCTACCTTTATTTGCTGATGATGTTCGGTAGCAGTCTTACCTTTGGTCAAATGGCGTTCGAGTTTGCTGGTGCGAGGACAGCCCAGGTCATCACCTCTGCGTCGGGCTACTATTTCGCTTTGGTCATGTACAGCCTGATGGGTTACATGATGTATCAGTATCGTCACAAGTTGACGCTCGGTTCACCGGGTCTGGAACTTTCGCTCGCTCCGGAAGCGTCCGGCGAAGATCCGCGAATTCATGTTCTGCTGCAGCAAGGTGAATACCCACGGGCGATGGACCTACTGGCCAGCGACTGGAAGAACCACGATTATCCGCCGACCATGATCGAGAAATACGTCAAGATCGCTCGCTTTTCAGGCGCATGGGAACACCTGCGCGGTTGCCTCATGTCGATTCTGGCGGAACTGCTGAAGGCCAAAAGTACAGTGATCATGCCGCGCCTGCTGCGTGACTTGTTGGCGGCACAGCCTGATCTTGAAATTAAGAATACGACGCTCGCACTGCAGGTAGCCGGCGCTGTGCGCGAGCGCGGCGACAGCAAACTTGCCGTAAGACTCCTGCAAAATCAGCACAAGCTCACGAAGG
>CAYWYT010000698.1:0-1254 GCA_964462665.1 uncultured Woeseiaceae bacterium
AACGTCTCCATCGTGTCTCCTTGAGCGGGCGGATAAAGACAATGCAAATCATCGAACCTAAATCAGATATTACTCAGAGAATTCACTCATGCACGCACTAGCATCCAAGCGGCTGTCAAGCATCACGTTCCTCATTATCTCGGCTTTTGTTTTGGCCGGCTGTGGCAAGGGCGATGGTCCCCAGTCGATCCAGAATGAGCCAGCGGCAACGCTGCCGCCGATTGACCCCGGCTTCTGTGATGCCATTAATTTTGAAGTTCTCTGTGTAGACCCGGCTATCAACAATTTTAACGGTGGCGCGACTACTGTTATCGACAATCCGGATGCGAGCGGTATCAACACCAGTGAGAAAGTCGCGCAAATGCAGAAGTTCGCCGATGAGGTTTTCGGTGGTACGAAACTTGATCTGGTAGAGGCCATCGACTTCTCAGCCGGTGAGTTCTACAAAGTTAAAGTCTGGTCGCCACGGCCTGTAACAGTTTCATTCAAGCTCGAGGAAACAGGCAATCCGGGTGGTGGGCTAACGAAGGATATCGACCACAGTGGCAGCGGCACGTGGGAAGAACTTTGCTTTGATTTTACGGGCCAGGCAGTGCCGCCTCCCGTGGTCGCGCTCACAATAATTTTCGATCTGGGTGAGCTGGGTCAGGCGGCTACAGATCCGGCCAACTGGACCTTCTTCTACGATGACATCGAACAGGCGTCTAGCTGCGCTGGCGCCCCAGGTGGTGGAACTCCCATCGATCCGGATGCAGCACTGTATTCGACGTCAGGTGACCCGGATCTGGTGATTCCTGATGATTACGCTGAGCTAACGGCTTTCGGTTCTGGCGCCATTATTGATCCCCTGTACGCAGACGATAGTACCTATAGCCCCGTACTGGCGGTTGCCAGCGGTACTGGTTACAACGCGAATATTGCCCAGATTGGCTATATCGGTTTTGCGGCTGGTTTCGCGGGTGCCTATGAGACGCTCGACTTCAAGATCAAGGGCGCGCCGAATTTAGTGATATTCGTGAAGCTCTTCGACAATGTTGATGCGTTGCGAATCAATCTTTCGAGCAGTGCTTCTTCGGGTTCGCTCGGAGACGATTGGTATCAGGTATCGATTCCACTGAGTAGTTTCACGGGCGTTGAGCAGGCAACTGGCGTCGTATTTGAAAGCGACAATTCCGCACCCATGCAGTTCACGATGCTAATGACCGATATAGGTTTTAGCGGCACAGGTACGGGTGGTCCACCACCGGGTTCGGA
>CAYWYT010000699.1:0-1251 GCA_964462665.1 uncultured Woeseiaceae bacterium
ATCAGCATAATTGGGTATCAAACTTACATTATTCCCAATGATGATTCTGTTTCTTAATCCTGCGGAAAAAGTAAATTTATTACTGATAAACCAATTGACATCGAATCTGTTATGAATCGTATTCTCCAGAGCCATTTCTCCATTTTCTCCTATGGTTTGCATGGCGGTTAATCCCTTGACATAACCTTTGACCATCCAATCATCCTGAGCTTGGACTAAAAAACCACAGAAAATCAGAACAATAAAAATAAATTTTCTTGTCATGTTCTTTTCAATATATCGCTTAAAAAAAGACTCAAATTCAATTATTGATTCTTAAGCACATCAGATATTACTTTCCCATCGTCCAGCGTGACTACTCTTCTGGCTTTGTCCATTACCCTTTGATCATGAGTTGCAAAAATAAAGGTCATATTTTCTTCTCTATTTAATTTTTCCATGATTTCAAGTAACTGATTTGTGGCAATGGAATCTAAGTTGGCCGTAGGTTCATCCGCTAAAATAAATTTCGGTTTAGAAGCAAGCGCCCTTGCAACGGCAACCCGTTGTTGTTGCCCGCCTGACAATTGGTTAGGCTTGCTATTAACTTTATCACCCAGCCCCACTGATTCCAATAAGGCCAAGGTCCTGTTTTCCATCTCTTTTTTATTCCAGTTTTGCAGTTGCATGATAAACTCAACATTTTCCTTGGCGCTTAAAACCGGAATAAGATTATAAGCCTGAAACACAAACCCAATATTCCTCAACCTGAAATCAATTAGCTTGTTTGATGAAAGCTCCGACATGACACTACCGTCCACAACAACATTTCCCGATGTAGGCACTTCCAAGCCTCCTATCATATTCATTAAGGTTGTTTTTCCACATCCTGAGGGACCTACAATGGCTGCAAACTCCCCTTTATCAAAGCTCAGGTCAATTCCATTGACGGCATGCACAGGAACTTCTGTGTCATGATAGGTCTTTGTAAGCTTGTTAACATGAATAATACTCATAATCGTTGTTGTTTCTTAGTTTATTGATATTATATTGACCTGATGGCTTCTGCCGGATGCAACTTAAGGGCCTTAAAAGCTGGGTAAATTGAGGCTAATATTCCTGTAATGATCACCAAAATAGTAATCTGCAAATACCTATAGGTCTCTAACAATGGATAGGTAACCGCGGCGTAACCCACGCTCTCCATACCCTCAGCTACTGAGGATAAATCAATACCAGCTTTATTAAAATAATTGATAGCAATCACGCTTA
>CAYWYT010000700.1:0-1250 GCA_964462665.1 uncultured Woeseiaceae bacterium
GTCTTACTATTTTGCCATTGCCTTTTTGATCATGCCGATGACCGCCATTACGACGCCGCCACCGACACCGCCGCTGGCAATACTGCCGATGATACCGCCAATATCCATTTCGCCAGCACCAGTAGCCATACCGAGAATGCCAAGCAGTTGGCCACCGATGCCACCTCCCAAAATACCGGCTAGCGAGTTTCCAACGGTCCCTAGTGACAGGTTTTTCATTAGCGATCCTGCAACATTTCCGCCGGCAGCGCCGCTGACCAATTGAATGATTAGTGGTAGTAGACTTTCCATGACATTCCCCTTATTTTTTTATGAAATTGATTTATTCGAGATCGGAAATTCGTACAATTTGAATTCTATCATGGCGGGAAGTCCTGTAAGCGCAGTGTTGGCTTTGGGTCAACAGCAGCCGGTCAGACCGTTACCGGAATTATTCGAAGATAAATCGGTAGGGTCTCTCCAGGCGTAAGAGTCGATGAGGCAGAGATTTGGAAAATCCTCACTCAGGGCTAATTTTGGTGATTTTTAGATCTGGTAAAGGAGCTATATAGTGTTTATTCGACTTATACGGAGAAAGGAGAGTAATCGATGAAAAAGATACTTTTGTTTGCAGCAATCGCAGCTGTAGTCGTTAACCTGTCGTACGCGCAGGCCGAAGAATCATTTGACGTCGCCAAAGCCACGTCAATCATTGAGCAGCGGAGCGAGGAGTTTGACCAGGCACTCATCGCCAAGGATGCGGAAGCAGCCGGTCAGCTTTACACCGTCGACACCAAAATAATCCCCCATCTACTGGGTAGAGACGCGGTCATCGGGTCCGCGAAACGACTGATCGAAAACGGAGAGTCGCTGCGCTTGAGGATCATCAATCTTTGGGGCAACGATAATATTATCGTTGAGGATGCTGCCGTAGAGTTTTACAAGGTGGATAGCGGTGAAATCATAGGGACTGGGCAAGCGCTGCTCGTATGGAAGAACGACGGCGGTCAATGGCGGATCTTCCGAGACGTATACAAGCCGAACCAGGACTGAGGCTCTTCACCGTCGGACTTCTTGGTCTGTGCCATACTCCTTCGCTCTCGAGAAATAACTGCAACGCGGAATATGCCAATGCCATCGCCACAGCGGCTAAAAACAATCCTGATCTGTTTGTTCGCAGCTTTTGTCATTTCAGGGCTCTTGAACCCAATTGGACTGATCAGTGGTCCGGTGGCCGAGTGGTTCGACATTCCGGTGACAGTCGCGGTAGC
>CAYWYT010000701.1:0-1250 GCA_964462665.1 uncultured Woeseiaceae bacterium
CAAATGAGTGTATCTAAGCTGAATGTGGCTACCATCAAGCAAATGCCAGCAGTTTTGGGAGAAGTTGACGTGATTAAATCCATACAGCTATTACCCGGAGTGACAAATAATGGCGAGGGATCTGGTGGGTTTAATGTAAGAGGTGGATCTGCCGATCAAAACCTAGTTCTCCTTGATGAGACAATCATATATAATACATCTCATTTATTAGGCTTTTTCTCCATTTTCAATTCAGATGCAATTAAAGACATCAAACTTTATAAAGGGAATATTCCTGCCCGTTTTGGAGGAAGAGCTTCCTCTGTTCTTGATGTAAGACAAAAGGATGGAAACAATAAGAAATTTGCCCTTACAGGAGGAATCGGAACCGTTTCAACCAGACTTGCTGTGGAGGGACCAATAGTGAAAAACCGAAGTTCCTTTTTAGTTGCTGGTAGAGGTTCATATGCACATTTGTTCTTAAAGCTCAGTGAGGATCTAAAAGATAACAGCGCTTATTTTTACGATTTAAATCTTAAAGCAAATTTTGAAATCAATGAAAATAACCAACTTTTTCTTTCCGGATATTTTGGAAGAGATGTTTTTAAATTCGCAGATAGTTTCAACAGTTCTTATGGGAATTCATCTGGGAATTTAAGATGGAATCACGTTTTTAATGACAAAATTTTTTCTAATCTTTCTGTAAATTACAGCAAATATGATTACCAACTAGAGCTCAATGCCTTTGAATTTGACTGGATATCACAAATTGACAATTACAATCTAAAATATGCTCTTAGCTATTATATCAATAATGACATTAAGTTAGATTTTGGAATTAACGGAATCCATTACCTCTTCAATCCAGGGATAATCAGTCCGACATCAGAGACCTCCGGCATAAATTATTTAAAACTTGATCAAAAAACGGCCCTTGAAGGAGGAATATATGCAGGAGTAGAGCACAGAATTACGCCTAAATTATCACTTCAATACGGCTTAAGGTATAGTGATTTTGCCAGACTAGGCGGACAGTCTATAGTGACCTATGAAAATGACCAACCGGTTGTTTATAATGAAGTGTTAGGTATTTATGAAAGAGGAACTCCTATTGGATCAACATCTTATGACAAAAGTGACGTAATTAGTTCTTTTGGAAATCTAGAACCGAGATTGGCCGCAGCTTATGAAATTAATGACCATTCTTCTGTTAAAGCAGGATATTCAAAAGTAGCCCAATACATTCATCTCATCTCCAATACGACCTCTGT
>CAYWYT010000702.1:0-1249 GCA_964462665.1 uncultured Woeseiaceae bacterium
CCCAGATTGTCAAAAAATGAGTTAGAGCCGTACTTTACATCAAATTTTGAGCGATCGACATCAATTTTACTGGTATATTCATTTCCAGCTCTTACAACTTTAAAAGAAATGCTCTCCGTTTTGCCTTTAATGGTGATGGCTCCTGTAATTGTGGCTTTTCCATTACTAAATTTCGAGCTTTCAGTAACTTCAAAATTAGCCGTGGGATAGTTTTCAACTCCAAAAAAGTCATCTGATTTTAAGTGACCTACTAATTTCTGATTATAACCTTCATCTTTAAGGTCAGTATTCGTAATTGAAGTCATATCAATCACAAAATTACCTTCTAGAATCTTATCATTTTTTATCTCAAAATATCCACTCTTTACCTGGATGTTACCTTCATGCTGGCCACCAATCTTTTTACCAAGCCATTCTACACTTGATGCTTTAGCATTCACCTCTAATTTTTGGGCAAACATTAAATTGCCAGACATTAAGATCATTGATGCTATCACAAAATTTATGGTTTTCATTCTTATTGAAATTTAATTGTTTTAAAATGTTACTATGTTTTCTTGTTGTTAACAACATTCGTTTACAACATTTGTTCGAATAAAATTTTTTATTCTCTCATTTTGTGCAAAATTCTCCTAAGTTCACCTGCTTCATTTTCTGTAATTTGTTTTTCAAAGAAATCTCCTAATGCTTGCTTTGCAGAAAGATGTGCTTTAACAAACAAGACTCTTCCACTGTCTGTTAAGGATATATCTATTTTCCTGCGGTTCTCAGGGCACGTTTTCCTTACCACATATCCTTTTTTTACTAATCTATCCAGCAACCGGGTTACATCAGGATTACTAACCAATATCCTCTTCTTTAATTCATTTGCAGATACAGGTTCAGGATCATTATCAAATAAAATATGTAGGGCATTTAGCTGTGCATGGGTCAGGTTAAAGGGCTTTAATGCATTTTTTACTTTTTCTTCTACCCAACGCCCAGTCTTCAATAAATTGAAATAGGCTAATGCATGTATCGACTTATTATCTTCCATAATTAAAAATCAACCTTTTAACAAGCATAAACAATATATGTTTACAACATCTAATGTAAATATTATTATTTACCACCCCAATTTTTGGAAATTCAGCACAAACTATTCGTTAGATACAAAATCCATCAAAATCTTCTAAAACAGTAGCTTACATTTTCGTGTGTATCCGGATATATGGATATAAGAAGAATTACTAAGGCTAGTGATCAGCAG
>CAYWYT010000703.1:0-1249 GCA_964462665.1 uncultured Woeseiaceae bacterium
CCCAACTCTTTAATTCAGTCCAGGTTGAATCATCATTGGAACCTTTTAAAGAAAAATCCTCAGGATCTCTTGATGGGAAATCATTGCCACTTACAATGGCAAGCAAATCAACAGTTACAGAATCGGGAAATTCAATCTGGATCCAGCTTGGATTGCTTACAGATGGCACTCCTGCATTGTCAAGCCATTTGGTCCAATCTATATGTACATCACCATCGGTGTAAAGGTTGTCAAACGCTTTATCGGCACTTTCACCATCATTGATTTCTGCTCTTCTTTTTATAATTCCATCATAAATCTCGGTGAAATTTGTTCCATCTATATCACCCACAGTAATCACCACATTCTCAGATTTCTCACCAATCCACACGGTTTCCTCACCTTCGATTTCCTTGATCATTTGCCATCGGAAATTGTATTTTCCAAGTGAATCGGGAGCTGTAATATCAAATGTGAAGATTTTTTTTCCCCCTGGAGGAATACTGTCGCTACCCAATTCAACCTGGTTCATTCCCCAGACGGTGTTATTCGCCGGGTTCTGGCTTGCAAGTTTATAACCCTTTGCTGCAGTCCAGGATGATGTACCGATATTAATTGCCGTTACGCTAACTGTGATGGATTCAGCCGGATCCATCTGTGTTTTTATATCGGGAATTTCAAATGTGGCATTATCTATTTCCACCTCGTCTGTTTCGAGCCTGTAAATTGAAATGTCATCGAAATATGCCTTAATCTCACCTGTATCTTCGGCACGATCATAAACAATAAGTATCCTGTCTATGGTATCCCTGCTTACTTCCGTTGTATCCAACCATTCACCAATTCTACAAATGGTTTTTGTCCATTCATCTACCTCACCCCTTCCGCCTGATGGCAGCATGGCTTGGCCATTGGTATCTTCAGCATTGGTACTGCTTAATGTGGTCCCATCTGTCATGACCAGTTCAACCGAGGCATATTTTGATAATTCATTGGTGGGATAGGACATAAACATAAGTTTCGAATCATCAAAAACAGGGATGTCTACATCAAATACTTTCATGGCTGCATGGGATTCTGTTGCAGAATTATCCACACCTTCCAACCTCAGGGAATAACTCCCCACATGCGGATTCTCTTGTACGTGAGCACATGTGGGTGCATCCACATTTACAACACCAATTTCATCCGGTGTATCGCTCCAATTGGGTATGGCATCGTATCCGGGTTCGTGACTTGTTCTGAAATAGATGGGACCTTCAGAAAAGGG
>CAYWYT010000704.1:0-1248 GCA_964462665.1 uncultured Woeseiaceae bacterium
GTCTGGCGCAAAACCCGGAGCTGCTCGCACGCATTGCCCGTGGGCAGATGTTTACGCTGGGGAAACACTACCTGGCCGGCAGCGTGATGATTGAAATGACGCCGCTTTGGACAGTCACACCGGTGCTGCTCGCAAACATTGGCGACCCGAGCGCACTGTTACAGCTGACGACCAATTACAGCCTCGGCGACAACATGACTTTGCTGGGCAGCATCAATTTGCCGATGGGATCGAATGGTACTGAGTTCGGTGGCATTGAGTCCGGCCAGACAGATCTATATCTGTCTGCCGGCCCAAGTGTATTCGCTCAAATCGCCTGGTATTTCTGACTCGCCCTAGTCGCTAAGTCCGAACTCCATCGAATACCCGATCACGAATTTGACGCCGTCATTATCAAGATTGTCCGCACCCGCATCGTCAAGGTCAGTCTGGGTAATCATGAATGTGAAGTCCTGAACTGCGAAGCTGATGTTGTAGTCAACGTAGTCACCTGGCACACCATTGAAGGCCTCACTAAAGTCTCCAGAGTGCTGGCCAACGTGTAAGCCCATGCCGAAGCCATTAGCGAACTCGTGGCCATAGTCCAGCGACAGGTAGTAGGTACTACCGGCGCCAAAATCCTGGTCCGGACCCTCATCGGCTTCAGTGCCGGTCAAAACCCATGCCGAGACGCTCAGCTCCTTCCAGCCGAGCGTGCCGTAGATCTCGTGGAAGTCGAAGTCGGCTTCCTCGTCATAGTTGTAGTACAGCCAACCAATGTCATACGTAAACGTATCCCCTCCGGCGAATCCGAAGTAGAGATCGTGTTCATAGGAATAGATGTCACCTGCTGCGTACTGAACATTCGATACCCAGGTTCCAGCGTACAAACCGCTCTCGCCCGCCCAGTCGATACCACCCTGAACTGCCACCTGATTGGTGGTTTGCGTCAAACCGCGCCAGATGTAGTTATTCGTGACGGCCGCGTTCGCCGTTACTTCTGCTACTGCCGTCGTGCTCGCAGCGACCATAACGCTCGCGACACAAATAGTTCTAAGTGCTTTCATGTTTTCATTCCTTAACCGTAATGTGATGAGTAGTTGCTCGCCCCAGACCTGCACACTTCGCGCCAGATCCTGCTGTAGTTAGTTGCACGAACCGTGCCAGACTTACTTTATGAAAAGATTTCATGTACTTAGGAAAAACGGCTTAACTCATCTGCATCACGAAGGTGCACGCCCTGGATGGAGTGGCACCATCTTGGAGCGT
>CAYWYT010000705.1:0-1248 GCA_964462665.1 uncultured Woeseiaceae bacterium
CTTTGGATCCACCATCAGGAAACGAACCTCCTGGGGGGTTGCATTGTATAGTACAGAAGCAATTATCGTGTTTATTCCAACACTTTTACCGGCTCCGGTAGCACCGGCAATCAAAAGATGGGGCATCTTCGCCAGATTAGCCATGGACAGATTCCCAACTACATCCAATCCGAGAGCAATTGACAATTTATTATGACTCTTTCTGTAATCTTCCGAACCGATAAGATCACGGATATAAACTATCCTTCTGTCTTCATTAGGTATTTCCACTCCAAGTGCCGCTTTCCCGGGAACGGAACCTACCACCCTCACAGATCTTGCCCTCAATCCCAGGGCAATGTCGTCGGCAAGACCAACAATTTTATTAATTTTTACGCCTGGTGCGGGGGCGTACTCATACGTCGTCACGACAGGACCGGGAGAAATCCCAACCACCTTCCCAGAGACCCCAAAATTTCTCAACTTCTGTTCAAGTTGTTTGGAAATTTTATAGTACACCTCTTTATCCACTTTCTTGTGTACCTGCTGATTTTTGCCCAGCAGGGAAAGTGGCGGCAATTTCCAGTCGCCGCGTGCGGCCGGCTTAGCTGCGAATGCCTCTTCTTCCTCACTTCTTTTTGCAACGGGAACAAGTTCCTTCACCACAGGAACGGTATGTGTTGACAGAACCTGCTTTTCTATCGGCTGCCCGGTCAATTTTTCTTTAAATTCAGTTCTCTTCCTGTCTCTTTTGCCTCTCTTTTCCTTCCTCTCACCAGAGTAACTTTTGAAAAAATATACTGCTCTTCTTGCCACCTGCCAGATAAAGGTAAGCAACCTGTAGGGAGAAAACTGTGCAGCAAGCATCAGGGCAATCAAAAAAAACAGAGAAAACACCATGATAGTCCCGCCATCTCCCACTACAGCCTTAAGCAGTGTAAATCCTGTTTTACCCAGAAATCCTCCGGTCTCAATCAAAGCCGGATCCTTTATTGCGAGACAGGAAAGAAGGCCGCAAAAGGAGATAATCGCCCCTGTAAGTCCAGCGGCAATCTGAGGCAGACGCTCAAAGGACATCTGCGGACTGAAGAAAAATATGGAGAGAAGCAGTGTCAGTGCAGGCAACAGGTATGCACCCCAGCCAGTGAAACCGAAGAGAACACCGGCAATCAACAGGCCGATTTCACCACACCAGTTCTTTTCGAGCTTGAGACTGCTGGTTAAAAGACTGAGAATTATAAAAAGTGATAAGAAAATGCCGAAGACAGC
>CAYWYT010000706.1:0-1245 GCA_964462665.1 uncultured Woeseiaceae bacterium
GGTGGTTTTACACCTGAAATGGTTATTGTTGGCATTTCAAACGATAAGAACAGAATGCGTGACATGACAACTTCGAAAGTAATAGAGATGTACGGAATGCCCTTTGAACAAGAAAACGGAGAGGCAGCCAATTTTAGTAAGTTCATAGAGACCGAATTGATACCGTTTGTAGAAAATAAATACCCTGTTACTAATTTCAGAACGCTAATTGGTCATTCGTATGGTGGTTTGTTCACCATCTATTCCTTAATCCATCATCCAGAATTATTTGCTAATTATTTGGCTATAGATCCAAGTCTAGATTGGGATAACCAAAAATTATTGAAGGAAGCTCAAAACATACTATCAATTAATGACTATAAGGAGAAATCTTTATTTATGTCATTAAGCGGGCAATTACATTGGCAGGATTCAAATATAACAATAGACAATGTTATGCAGGATACAACTGATTTTACAATATTTCCAAGGTCTAATATTACCTTTTCCGATATGGTAAAGCTAAACGATAAAAATGGATTGGATTTTGATTGGAAATTTTATCCGAAAGACCTGCATGGCACTATTTCCTTTCCTTCCATCATGGATGGTTTAATTTCTATTTTTCAATGGTACCAAATGGAAAACAGCGATAAAATTAACTCGTTTGACACTTCAAAAGAAGAGCTATTTGGTATTATAAAATATAGAGAAGAGAAGCTTAAAACCCATTTTGGGTATGCTGTCCAGCCATATCCGGAAGAACTTTTAAACATGTCAGGTTATATGAAAATGGATATGGGGCAAATGGAAAAGGCAAAGATGTACTTTGAGTTCTGTATTGAATTTTACCCAAATAGTGCAAATTCATACGATTCTATGGCAGATTATTATGAAAAAAATGGTGATAATGACAATGCTTTAAAATTTGTGACTAAAGCTTATGAAATAAGTGGTGATGATTCCTATAAAGATAGGATTGAAGCCCTAAAGAAAAAATAACAAAGGTTAACTAACAATGACTATGCATCATAAAGTTAGCTTCAAAAATCAAACCTTGAAAGCCCCATTTGTTCAAAAGCTATATATTTAACACTATTTTGATTTTAAAATCTTCCATCATAGATATTATAGTTCTCTATAACTATGGTTCCTTCCATAGGGCATAATTTGTTATTTTTTTTAGAATATCCTTGTTACTGAAATGGCCTTCTTAGAGTTTTGGATTTTTATTTGCATTATTTTTTTTGATTTTTCTTAAATATC
>CAYWYT010000707.1:0-1244 GCA_964462665.1 uncultured Woeseiaceae bacterium
AGAACAACCGGCGAAAAGTCCGCACAAAGCTATAAGGAAAATGACTCTCATTGTTTAATTTCTTAGCAGATTAAGGTAGGGACGTCGGTTGCCCAACGCCCCCCTCGCAGATCCCGGCGTGCGGAATTACCGCACCGGGCTCCTCGGGAATGCGCGCAAGTGGAACTTCGATCATGATTGGTTTCTTGTTGTCTGACTTCTTCATATCCCGTCCGGTCGGTATTGTCCAGCGGTCCGGGGCCATGGCTTTTCGATCACTCGTGGGGCCGGTATCTTCCAACGCTCCCACGCGGCAGCAAACGCTGCCCACGTGAAGCTTTTGCGCTGGCTTCGCCGGTTGAGCCACTTGAACATCAGACGCTTCGCAAAGTGTGCGAAGGTCCAGAGCTGCTTCGAGTTGCCAATAACACCATAGTAGTTCCAATGCCCTTGTAGCTTTCGCCTCAAGGTGGGTATGAGGTCGCGCAGCGGTGTGCTCCTCGACTTCATTATCCAGTCCTTGAGCGAGGCCAATCCGGCTCGGAACTTCTTCGCGTTGGTCGTGCGTCTCACTCGCCAGTATTTTGGATTGCGCCGGCTCTGCCCCCAGTAGAAGTCAAAGCCGAGGAAAGTAAACTTCCCGCTGCTCAGTGGCTCCCACCGGTTGAACTTCACCAACGCGCTCTTCTCTTCGGCGAGCGCCAGCCCGAACTTCGCGAGGCGCGCGGGCAACTCCCGCAGATACGCCTCGGCATCATCCTTCCTTGCGAAGCAAACGACGCTGTCGTCTGCATAGCGACGGAAAATGACACTGCCCTTGCTCTTCTTCACCACGACCTTCTTGATCCACAAGTCTTGGACGAAGTGCAGATAGATGTTTCCCAACAATGGCGATATGACTCCACCTTGCGGCGTGCCTTCGCCTGAAGGCGACCAATGTTGCAATTCATCCATCACTCCGGCCTTGAGCCATTTGCGAATGATTCGGATCAGGCTACGATCGGCGATGCGTTGTTCGAGCATCCGAACCAGCCAGTCGTGATCAATGTGATCAAAGAACCCTTTGATGTCCGCTTCGACGACCCATCGGTGCTTCCCATCATCGAGCGTTTCGCTCAATTCCTGGGTGGCCTTGCGCGCTCCGCGCCCGGGCCGGTATCCGATGCTTTCGTCTTCGAAGTCGTTTTCCCAAATCGGTTCAAGGATCATCTTCACGGCTTGCTGTACGATCTTGTCTTCTAACACGGGGATGCCCAGCGGTCGCA
>CAYWYT010000708.1:0-1244 GCA_964462665.1 uncultured Woeseiaceae bacterium
TTCCGAGCAGCCCCATGAGAGGCGCGACTACGGAAATCACCTTAATGAACAACAGCCCCTTGGTTAAGCCGGGCATCTCCTTGAGCGCCGCTTCACTAAGCTTGAGCTCAATCGTTTCAGTATCCGCGCCTTTGTTGCTTTCGTAGGCTGCTAATACGCGACCCAGCGGATTGTCTGTGCTGGCAGTGTCGCGTTTGAGCTGTGCGGTAACCCTGCGGCTGTCTCCTGAAAGCCCTATGAAGCGCCAAAGAGCGATTAACAAACCGATAAAGCCCAGGCCGATAATGCAATAACCGACGATGCCACCTTGATGAATACGATCCATGACGGTCGGTGATTCAACCAACAATTCAAGAATGGTACCGCGAGTAACGTCAAGTCCGAAGGTGACCATGCCGCTAGTCGCAGCGATCATGTCACCGCCCGAGCCTGTGAAACGCCCTTGTTCAGGTTGTCGCTGCAATTCGCTAATTGCCTTGGTGCTCGAGTCGTAAGTCAGATAGCCACCCTCAAAGGCGAGATTGAAAGGGCCAACTCGGACGATTTCAAGAACTTCTTTATCGCCATTCGCCATAGATACTTCGTGGGTAAAGCGCACGATCTTTCCGGATTCGGTGATCTCGCGCTGCAACTCGTACCACAGACGCTCAATGTCCTCGATAGAAGCCAGGGTATTGGCGCCAGCCATTTTGTTGCCCAGCTCTATGAGAAAGTCGCTGCGATCCGGGTAATGAATGTCGGTCAGAGAAGCATTAAAGCGACCTTGCGCGTCTCCAGAGACCGTTTGCAAAACACCGAACAGCTCTTTCAATGCGCCAAGGCGTTCATCGAGTGCAGAACGAGCCGAAACGATCTTGGCCTGGTTGGTTTCAAACAAAGTCTCCAGACGTCCGCTCTCATTCTCTTGTCGAGTGCGCTCGGCGCGAGCCTGATTCAAGAGCTGCTGCTGTTGATTCCGTTGTTGATTGAATTGCGCTTCACGAGTGCGCGCTTCCTGATTGTCTCTTGCCTGACCCTGTTCGATCAGATTGAGCAATTCGGCCATGCTGGCGGCGTCTTGCTGTGCCGTCGCCGTACCGATTGAGAGGCCCAGCATGCTGGCTGCAACGATTATGAGTATACGTTTCATCTAGTTAGCCTCCGCTGTGGCTGCCGCAACCGGAATAAGGATCAACTCCGGTGCTATCAGCTGCTTGGCCATACGCAGGCCTTTCCGCACTTCATTACGTGCGCCATCATCGAGA
>CAYWYT010000709.1:0-1243 GCA_964462665.1 uncultured Woeseiaceae bacterium
TGAGTATTCATTTTTTTTATTCGTTTACCGGAATATTCAAACATTCTATTTTTTAAGTAATTCTCCCCGGCTTAATCCATATGAAGTCGCCACCCAAATAACGTCATCCATTACATCTACACCAAGAATATAATTATGTGAAATTGACGGTGACATTGCGAGTTCTGAAGAATCTTCTCCTTTTAAAATCAATGCCTTACCATTACTGTTACTTTCGTTTTTGGTGTAGGTTACCCAGTTTTCTCCATCGGTAGAGCTTAAGCCCTTGTCAGTGCAAATAAACGCTATAGGACCATCAGCTTTAATGAAATTTATAAAATTACTTGCCAATCCACTGTCATGGTCAAAATAACCTTTCCAATGTATTCCATCATACCTGCTTAATCCAAAATAGGTCGCAACCCATAGCTTGCCATCGGCATATGAAGTGCCGGTTGTAATGTCGTGAACTATGCCGTCATCTGGAAAAAGATCAATCTCCATATTCCCATCCGGATCAGTATAATCTCTGAATTTTTTAGTTTTTTTAGTGTATTCTACCACTCCGCCTCCCCAGGCTGCAATAAATATTTTTCCATCTCCAGAACTAATTCCATAGGTCCATGGCTCATGCATGGGCGCATTTTGTTCGGTAAATATTTCCCATCGTTTTGTATAGGTATCATAATGTCCGGCTCCTCCTCCGGTTGCTACCCAAACATCATTTTCATCAGTAGTTACCCCGTAGATCAGGTCATTGGGCAATCCACTATTGAGTTGGGTAAAATTTTCAAATTTACCACCTGACCATCTGCTCAATCCGCTCATTGTAGCCAACCAAATGTCACCTGTTTGCTCACTAACGTCAATGGCCAGGACCCCGTTGTGGGCTAGCCCATCTTCAGTAGTATACGTTTTCCATTTGCCATCCTCATACACTGCAAGGCCCTCGTGTGTTCCTACCAAAACTCTGTCGCCATCTATCTTTACGCAGTAAGTTTTGTCTCCAGGTAAGCCATCTTTGGATGTAAAATTTTGCCAGTTGCCATAAATTGGCATTTGAGCAGGTTTAATTGGATCTGATAAAGCGTAATCAAGTTTCGCCCTTTTTTCATTAGCACCAAAATCAGTCGCTGAATATTGTTTTTCGATTTTACTGAATCCCAAGGAAACTATAACAAAAATCACAACGAAAAGGAGCGTGATTTTTGAATATATTTTAATCTGTTTACGGTTCATATTTCCTAGTTCAAATTTTTATTTA